>NZ_BAAILP010000057.1:69884-86081 GCF_054589055.1 Novosphingobium sp. 11B
AAAACCGCATCACCATCGCCATCCTCGCCCTCGGCGGACAGGGCGGCGGCGTGCTGGCCGACTGGATTCAGGAAGTCGCCCGCGCCGAGGGCTGGCTGGCGCAGGGCACCTCGGTCCCCGGCGTGGCGCAGCGCACCGGCTCGACCGTGTACTACGTCGAACTGGCGAAGCCCGACGGATCGGGCCGCCTGCCGGTGATGGCGCAGATGCCGATGCCGGGCGACGTGGACGTGGTTGTCGCCTCCGAACTCATGGAAACCGGTCGCGCACTGCTGCGCGGGTTCTCCACCGCGGGGCGCACGACGCTGATCGGCTCCACCCACCGCATCTACGCCATCGGCGAGAAGCAGGCGATGGGCGACGGCCGCGGCAACGGCGAAAAGATCATCGAGGCGGCGTACCAGCGTTCGAAGCGCTTCATCGGCTTCGACATGGAGGCCGCGACCGACCGTTCGGGCAGCGTCATCAGCGCGATCATGTTCGGCGCGCTGGCGGGCAGCGGCGGGTTGCCCTTCGCTGCCGACACCTACCGCGCCGCGATCGAGCACAGCGGCATCGCGGTGAAGAGCAACCTCAAGGGCTTCCAGGAAGGCTTCGACCGCGCCCAGCAGCCCGTCACCAGGCCCGACGAGATCACGCACGACCTCCCCGTGCCGACCACCGATCAGGGCCGCGCTTTCGCATCGCGCATCGCTGCGAACCTGCCCGCGCCCGCGCAGGCCAACGCCCTGCACGGCGTCGCCAAGCTGATGGACTGGCAGGACGGCGCCTATGCCGCGCTCTACCTGGATCGCCTCGAATCCGTCGCCGCGCTCGATGCCGCCCCGTTCGAACTGACCGCCGAGACCGCACGCCATCTGGCGCTGTGGATGGGCTATGAAGACACCATTCGCGTCGCCGACCTCAAGACGCGCGCCAGCCGCATCACCCGCGTACGCGGCGAAGTGAAGGCGGGCGACGAGCAGATCCTTTCGATCACCGAATTCATGCACCCGCGCCTGCAGGAAGTCTGCGAGACGCTGCCCGCCGGGATCGGCCGCCGCATCCTCGCCAGCAAGGGCCTGACGAAGCTGCTCGGCCGCTTCTTCACCGAAGGGCGCCATGTCGAGACGACCGGCTTGCGCTGGTTCCTGGCGCTGCGCACCGTTGCGGCGATGCGGTTGATCCGCCCGCGCTCGCTGCGCTACATCGAGGAGCAGGAGCGCATCGAGCACTGGCTGGAACTGGTGCGCACCGAGGCAGCCAAGGACCGCGAACTGGCGCTGGAACTGGTGCTCTGCCAGCGGCTGATCAAGGGCTACGGGGATACCTTCGAGCGCGGCCTCGGGAACTTCCAGCGCATCGTTGCCGAACACGCCCGCGCTCCCCGGGATGCGGCAGGCATCCGCACTTTGCGCGAACTGGCGCTGGCGGACGACAAGTCGAGCGGGCTGACCGAAGCCCTCGCAGGTTGATGGCCGTATCGGGGCGATCCTTGCGGGATCGCCCCGATACGCTCAGTTCCCGGCCCGCTTCGCGCTGTCCCTGAAGGACAGCGCGAACACCACCGCGACCACGGCGGCCAGTGCCGAGGGGATCAGCCAGAAGCCGGTCCAGTCGACCTCGTGCCCGTTCGTGCCGCCGCTGTGCGCGACGTAGACGGCGTTCGCCAGCAGGCTGCCGATGATCGAGCCGACACCCCAGGTGACGAGCGCCAGGAACGACTGCGCGCGGCCCCGCGTCTCGGTCGGGAAGCGCTGGTCCACCCAGATCTGTCCGGCGACGAGGAAGAAGTCGAAGCACACGCCGTGCAGCGCCAGCGCGACCAGCAGCATCGGCATATGCGGGCCGCCCGCGTCGAAGCCGAAGGCGAACAGCGCATAGCGTGCGGTCCATGCCAGCATGCCGACGAGCAGCACCGTCTTCATCCCGAACCAGCGCAGGAACAGCGGCAGCAGCAGCAGGAAGCCGACTTCGGAAACCTGCCCGATCGTCTGCACCCCCGCCGCCGCGCCGACGCCCACGCCGACCAGGAACGGGTTGGCATAGGCGTAGTAGAAGCTCAGCGGGATCATCAGCAGCAGCGAGCAGCCGATCAGCGCCCAGAACGAGCGGTCGCCGCCCTTGATCGCGTCCAGACCCAGCAGTCCGGCAAGGCCCACGCGCTTCGAGCTGGCGGCCGGAGGAGTGGCGGGCAGCGTGAAGGCATAGAGGCCGTAGAGCACCGAAACCCCGGCCGCCATGCGCAGGGGTAGCGCGGTCTCCTCCGCACCCAGCCAGCCGACGAGCAGGCCCGCCACGATCCAGCCGATGGTGCCCAGCACGCGGATCGCGGGAAACTCCTTCGCGGTGTCAGTCATCGCGGCGAAGGCGATCGCGTTCGACAGGGCTAGGGTGGGCATGTAGGCCAGCAGCACGCCGAGCGTCAGCGCGAAGACGAGGCCCGGGTCGCTCCCCGCAAGCGACAGCGCGAGCAGCGCGCCGCCGCCCGCGAGATGCAGCACGCCGACGACTTTCTGCGCCGAGAAGTAGCGATCCGCGATCGCCCCGACGAACAGCGGCGACAGGATCGCGGCCCAGCCTTGCGCGGAAAACATCGTGCCGATCCATGAACCCAGTCCGGCATGCATGAGGTAGCTGCCGAACGGCACCCACCACGCACCCCAGACGAAATACTGAAGAAACATCATCAGCGAGAGGCGCACTCTTGTGCCGATGTCCATTGTCCGGTTCCCCTTTCTTGTTGCGACGCCAATCGTCTCTCCCGTGCCTGGCGCCGGGCACCGGATATTCCGTCGATGGCACTGCGTTCATGCCAGCTCAAGCGGAAAGTGAATTCTGAATTGGCGTGAATGAGAATTTAGTTTATGACTGAATTATCGAGATCGAGTGGCGCCCCGTAAGCGACCCTGCCGGGGGTGGCGTGAGGGTGCAGGAGGTATAATGCAGCTATCGAACGATGTCTTGTCGCATCTTGCGGGGCGGCCTCAAAATCGCCGTTCTGCGCTGCGTGCAGGACTTCTGGCGATGGAAGCGCTGGGCTGCGCGGCGCTGCTGGGAGGTGCGGCGGCATGCTCCGGAGAGGTTGCGGAGGGCGTCGAGCAGGGCGCGATGGTGGGCGTTCTGCTGGGACTGGTGATTCCCCAAGGGGAGACATCCGGAGCCGGAAACCAGGGCAATGTTGAATTCGTTTTGCGCGCGGTCGATGCCGGGCTCATGGGCACGCCGCGCGATACCCTTGCCCGCCTGGCCCAGGCGCTGGACGGCGAAGTGCCGGGGCTTTTTGCCACAGGCGGCTTCATGGACCAGTCACAGGCACGGCAGGCCGCGATCCTGGGCGAGTACGATCGCAAGGTCTTCGCCGCGCCGATCGCATTTCCGAGCCCCTGGTTCACGGCCAAGGCACTGATCCTGATGGCCTACTACACCTCCGAGGCCGGGGCGAGCGGCCAGCTCGATTACGAGATCGCTCCCGGTCGCTACGACCGCGACGTGCCGGTGACGCCTGCCTTCAGGCCGCTGTCGAACGACTATTCCGCCAACTCCATCAAGAAGAAGATCGCCGGATAATGAGCGGAGCATTCGATGCCATCGTCATAGGCTCCGGGATCACCGGGGGCTGGGCGGCCAAGGAACTGACCGAGCGCGGCCTCAACGTCCTCATGCTCGAACGCGGCCGCATGATCGAGCACCAGTCGGGCTACACCAACGAGACCACGCCGCCATGGGAGCTGCCGTTCCGCGGCTTCGGCGACCCGCAACTCAACGCCAGCGACTACGCAGTGCAGAGCAAGGGCATGGGTTTCACCGAATGGTCGCGCGACCATTTCGTCAACGACCGTGAGAACCCGTACCAGACCACCGCAACGGACCCTTTCCAGTGGCGCCGCGCCTATCAGTTGGGCGGCCGCTCGCTGGTATGGGGGCGCCAGTGCTACCGCTGGGGCGACCTCGACTGGGGCGCCAACGCGCGGGACGGGCACGGCACCGACTGGCCGATCCGCTATGCCGACATCGCGCCGTGGTACGACCACGTCGAAGGCTTCATCGGCGTTTCCGGATCGCGCGAGGGACTGGATCAGTTGCCTGACGGTGTGTTCCAGCCGCCGATGGACCTTAATGTCGTGGAGGCGGCGCTCAAGGAGCGGATCGCCGAACGCTGGCCCGAGCGGCGACTGATCATGGGCCGCAGTTCCAACCTGACCGAGGCAAAGGGCGACCGTTCGCATTGCCAGTACCGCAACATCTGTTCGCGCGGGTGCTCCTACGGGGCCTATTTCAGCACGCAGAGTTCGACGCTCCCCGCCGCGCGCGCCACCGGGCGGCTGACGCTGGTGACTGACGCGGTGGTTGACAGCCTCGAATACGATCCCGTGAACAAGCGTATCAGCGGCGTGCGCGTGATTGATGCGAAGACCCGCGCCCGCACGATTTACCGTGCCAACGTGGTGTTCCTGTGCGCGGGCAGCGTCAATTCGATCAGCGTCCTGCTGCGCTCCGCCGACGACGCCAATCCGCACGGCCTCGCCAATTCGAGTGGCACGTTGGGACGTTATTTCATGGACCATGCGCTGGCGATGTCGGTCGTCGCGCGCATTCGCGGCTTCGAGGGGCATGCTTATTACGGCAACCGGCCGGTGGCGATCGTCATCCCGCGTTTCGTCAATCTCGACGGGCAGGACCGCGAGATGCTGCGCGGCTATTCCTATCAGGGCAGCGCGACGCGGCGGGGCTGGGCGGACGGTATCGGCACGCCCGGTATCGGCGGCGGCCTCAAGGCGGCGACCAGCCGTCCGGGTGACTGGACGATGCTGCTGGGCGCCTTTGCCGAATGCCTGCCGCAGGCGCACAACCGCGTCACGATCGACCATGGCAAGGTGGACAGCCTCGGGATGCCGCAGACCCGCATCGATTTCGCCTATGGCGACAATGAGCGTAGGCTGGTGAGCCATGCTCTGGAAGAGGCCAAGGCGATGATCGGGCTGATGGACGCCGACATCCTCTCGGAATCGGCGGAGGTCGGTTCCGGCGGCGGTGCGGTTCACGAGATGGGCGGCGCGCGCATGGGCCGCGATCCGCGCACTTCGGTGCTCGACGCGCACAACCGGGCGCACGACATCGCTAATCTCTACGTCACCGATGGTTCGGCGATGGCCTCCAGTGCGTGCCAGAACCCGTCGCTGACCTACATGGCGCTGACGGCCCGCGCGGCGGCGCATGCGGCGGAGCAGGTGAAAGGCGGGATGCTGGCGGTCCCGGCCTGACGGCTCCTGTCGCTGGAGGCGCCTCAGCGCCGCTCCAGCGTCTCGCGCTGTGCCAGCCATAGCACCGCCGCCAGCGAAAACGCCAGGCTCGCCGAGCCCATGGCGATGGTCATGCCGAGCTTCTGCGCCAGCGTCGCGGTGATCAGCGGCGCGAAGAAGCTGATGATCCGGCCCCAGTTGAAGATCGAGGCGGCGGTGGACTGCAGGTGCGGCGGGTACAGTTCGGCCAGCCACGGTCCCCAGGTCACGCTCGAGCACAATGCTGCGCCGTAGACCAGCCCGATCAGCTGCAGCATCAGCACGTCGGTCGGCGCCAGCAGGTAGGCGATGATGGCGGCGGCGGCGATCAGGAAGCCGATCGCGTTGAAGCGGCGGCCGAAGCGGTCGGCCGTCCATCCCCAGAAGAAGCCTCCGGCGATGTTGCCCGCGAACTGCCAGGCCACCAGCTTTCCGGCCGTCGCCGCGTCGAACCCGCGTTCGCCGGAAAGGTACGTGGTCAGCCAGCCGCTGTAGGCCGCGTAGCCGAAGAAGTTGAGGCCGGTCATCGCTGCCAGCATGAGCGTCTGGCGGCGCACGTCGGGCGCGAAGAGTTCGCCGATGGGCAGCTTTGCCGCGCGTTCGCTGGCCATGTCGATCGGCGACCGTGCAGGGATCAGCCACAGCACCATGAGCGCCAGCGCGAACGTCGGCAGGCCCCCGATCCACAGCAGCAGCTTCCAGTCTCCCGGCGCCACCGCGCCCATCGCCAGGCCGAGCGCGACGATCGAGAAGCTGAAGAAGGCGTTCATCGTCCCTGCCAGACGTCCACGCAGCGAGGGGCGGAAGAGGTTCACATAGATGCCCACGCCCACCGGAAAGCTCGCGCCTGCGAAAGCACCCAGCAGGAAACGCTGGACCAGCAGCATCGGATAGCTGCCGACCGCCGTGCCCGCGATCAGCATCGTGCCGTAGCCGAGCACGACCAGCGCGAAGATCCGGCGACGGCCGAAGCGGTCGGCGATTTGCCCGATCAGCACCGCGCCGATCAGCGCACCTGCGCCTTGCGCCGAATAGGCTGATCCTGCCTCCAGCAGCGAGAGGTTCAGCGATGCGCGAATGAACGGGCGCAGCACGTCCACCGTGTTCCAAGCCCAGCCGTAGAGGAATTCGCAGGCGAGCAGCAGCGCGAAGATCGCCACCTGCCGCCCCATGCCGGGCATGGGGAGACGCGCGGCCCGATCGACCGGCTCGGCTTCGATGGCGACGTCAGGGGCGACGTCAGGCGCGAGAGGGGCGATGATGGGCATGCACGGCTCCGGTCATGGTTGGAGTGTGGCGGAAGTAGGGGCGGGGCCGCGCCTTGCACGCGGCCCCGTGGCGCTGATTTCAGGCAGCCGCCTGGATCGCCGCCAGCTTGAGCTGCACCAGCATCGACAACTCGTCGTAGACCACCCATTCGTCGACGATCTTGCCGTCCTTCACGTGGAAGTGGGTCACGCCCATCACGAACAGGTGATGCCCCGTCGGCGCGCCGAGAGAGCCGTAGCCGAGGTGGTGGCCGTCCATCACCCAGCGTACCGCGTACTTGGTGCCGCCTTCCTCGCTGTCGACCGAGGCGATGTGCTGCGGCACGAACGAGCAGTCGGGCAGCAGCGCGACGAGGCGCATCGTCTGGTGCAGCACCGATGCCACGCCGTAGAGTTCGCGCATCAGCGGCCCGTGCCACTGGCAGTTGGGCGCGTAGATCTCGTGGATCTTGCCGAACATGCGCTTGTTGTAGATGTGGTGCAGCCATTCGAGCAGCTGCTCCTCGCCCGCATTGTGCGCGATCGACAGGTCGGCCTCGCTCTCGGGCGGGTACTGGCCGAGCAGGCGGCGGTTCTCGGTGAGGTCGAGCACGGTTTCGCCGAGATCGAACTTCTTCTGCGCGATCCCTTGCGCAAAGACGTGCGGATCGAGGCCGACCTGGATCAGCGGACCCATGTTGTCGCGCACGATCCACTCCTTGTAGATCTTGTTCTCCAGGATCATGCAGTCGGCGACGGTGCGGGTACAGTAGGTGCGGCCCGTCGGCTTGCCCCAGGAACCCGGCTCGGTGTGACGGCCCAGCCCATGCGTCATGTGGCTGGTGTAGAAGCCGTTCACATCGTCCCCGTTCCAGATCACCTGCTGCGCCATGCCGCGCCGGTCTGGGAATTCGACGAGGCGCTGGATGGTGTCGCGGATGTGCGTCTCGCGGTCGTACATCGTGCCCATCGTGGTGTAGGCGACGCAGTTATGCGTGTAGTGCGAATAGATCAGGCCGACGTCGCGCTCGTCCCAGATGCGGTGGGTGCAGCGGATGATGTAGTCGACGATGTCGGTGTAGCATTCGTCGAAACCGCGCATCGACTGCACGCGCTTGCGCCCCTCGGGCACAAGCTGGGTAAAGTCGCGCCGCTCGACCTGCAGGACGCGGCCCGTCTCGCCGTCGCTGGGAGCAATGTCGGTGCGCGGTGTTGCGGGCTTCTTGGGGGCTTGGGTATCAGTCACGTGACCTCCGTGGGATGATCTTGATGATGCTATGCGAGCGTCCGCACGTGCGCCAGCCAGTCGGCCAGCGTGCGGGCGCACAAATCGGGACATTCGAGCGGCAGGAAATGCCCTGCATCCGGCGCGATCACGAGTTCGGCATCGGGCAGGCCCGCCGCCAGTTCGCGCTGCAGTTCGGGCGGAGCGATGCGATCCTCGGCCCCGCCCAGCACCAGTGCGGGCATGCGCATGATGGGCAGCAGCGGCCGCTTGTCGGAACGGGTGAGGGCAACTTCGGTCTGCAGCGCCAGCGTGCAGGGCGGCTGGCTTTGCGCCATCGCCACGATCGTCGCCTTCAGCGCGCTGTCATGGCGCGCCCCGGCCGCGACCGAGCGCTCCCACAGCACTTCGCCGACCAGCACTCCCGGATCGGTCGTGGCGGCGGCGCGGCGGTCGGCGTGATCTGCCTCCGGTACGTCGCGCCCGTTGGCGGCGATCAGCGCCATGGCGGTGATCCGCTCGGGCGCGAGGGCCGCCATCTCCAGCGCCACGATCGCCCCCAGCGAGAAGCCGACCGGAATGAAGCGCCCGGAAACCTGCGAAAGCGCCCGTTCGGCCAGCCCCCGCGCCGATGCCACGCCGGTCATGTCGTAATGGACCACCGGTCGCCCGGCCAGCGCCGCATGCCGCAGCATCGGCGCGAACACCCGCGCGTCGCACAGCGTTCCCGCAAGCAGGACGAGCGGCAGGCCGTCGGCATCGTTTCGTCCAGTGGCGGACATGGTCAAGCTCAGCTCCCCGTGGGACCGTCTATCTGGTCCTCTCGATCAATTTTCGTGCCGCAGGCGCGTCATGGCTTGCGCTGGCGGTGTCCATGACGTACCACGATTGAATTCGAATGCAAGCGTGATTCATGAAATCCGAAAAGGTAGAGGAAAGCGCTCCGCATCGAAGACCCTATTGAGGAGTATGACGTGACCGAGTGGACTCGCGAAGCGATGGCCCAGCGCCTCGTGCGCTACGCAGACCTCGTGCCTTGCCGCACCGCCTTCATCGATACCCGCACGCCGGGTTCGACCGAGAAGGAGAACTTCACGATCATCGGCGCGGGCGTGTCCGAAAGCGCCGACCAGTTCGTCCACATCACCGAGCCGCACGGCTTCAACGTCGGCGCTGCCCGCCAGCCAGAAGGCTGCGTCAACTCGCAGCACAGCCACGAGACGGCGGAAGTCTTCGTCGTCCACTCCGGCCACTGGCGCCTGATCTTCGGCCCCAACCGCGAGGACGGCACGCTCGACATCGCGCCGGGCGACGTCTGCTCGGTCCCTACCCGCATGTTCCGCGGCTTCGAAAAGCTGGACGAGGGCGTCGGCTTCCTGTGGGTGGTGCTCGGCCAGGACGATCCCGGCAAAGTCACCTGGGCGCCCGCTGTGTTCGAATCCGCCGCCGACTTCGGCCTCAAGCTGACCAAGGGCGGCACCCTGATCGACACCAGCGACGGCGACTACACCTTGCGTGAGGCCGAACTGGAAGCCCCGCTGAGCGAGGACGACCTTGCACAACTTCGCACGCCCCCGCTCGAAAAGCTGGCCGAATGCATGGTGCGCTTCGCGGACGTCGCCGCCAACCCGGCCTCGCCGCTGGCCGCACCCGGCGTCGAGGAAGCCGGGCTGATCGTCCCGCAGGCGACCGCAGACGGCTTCGCCCCCGGCCCGATCAGCGGTTGGTGGCCGCACGGCTTCAACTTGCGCCTGCTGACGCTCCAGACCGGCGCCTACGTGCCGCGCCACAGCCGCCGCGAAGTGGAAGTGATCTTCGTCCACTCCGGCACGCTGGAAGTGAGCTGGGACCACGGCGAGATCCTGATGGGCGCGGGCGACACCCTGACCGTGCCGGTAGGCCTGCCCCACGCCCTGCGCAACACCGCCTCGGTCCCTTGCGTGGCCTACGTGGTGCGCGGCGGCGAGGACGTCGCGCGGCCGCTGTTCGAGTCTGGCGCCGCAGCCTGATTTTCAGGGAACACCCGCGTCGCCCGGTACATCTGCATGGGTCGGGCGATGTCTTCTGGCCTGCCCGGCGTCCCCATCCGCGCCGGGCAGGCTCCTTGTTGCCCTGCACAGGGCGGCTTCGGCCAGCGACGATCGCCCTTTCCGGAACTGGAGGGTGGTTTGCGGACAGAGACCTGCTAGGCATGCCGCGATGAGCAACAAGCTAGCCGGCTGCGTCGAGGTCGATGGACTTCAGTATGAATGGGAACTCCGCAGCGAGCCGCAGTGGGGCGATGCCGATGGCTGGCGGGGGATGACCGTTGCCCTGCTGCGCAGGCACACCAAGCGCGGCGCCCTGCTGGAATTCCCGGCGCCCAAACGGCTGCTCAAGGGCATGCAACGAGGGCGCCTTCAGATCGGCGATGCGATCGTGGTGCGGGGTGTACGGGCCGCATTGCTGGCGGGATGGGACCCCGATTCCCGCGGCAAACCCATGGTGTTCACCGTCGATGCGGAAGGCAACTAGGCCGCGATTTCCCGCAGATCGCTCGAAGTCTGCAGGCTTCGCACCCGTGTTGCCTCGTTCGCAAGATCGGGTATGGCGGCATCGGCAAACCAGCAGGCGGATACAATGGCAGCACCTTCGATCGACGAGCAACGCGAACACTTCGCCTATTGCGTCCAGCTTTTTGGCGGCACCACGGCGTTCTCGCGCCGCATGGGCATAGACGAGCGGGCGATCCGCCGTTTCATCAACGCCGAGCGTCCCCTCGGCGCCGGGCTTCTGGCGGATACCGCGAAGGCCTTGCGCAAGCTCGCGGCCGAAGCGGCCGCTGCCGGACAGGAAATCGAAGCAGCGCTGGCTGCGGGGCCGGACGTTTCGTAACGGGTTCGCGGCGCGCGAACCGGGCATTTTCCTACAGCCGGGTGGGTACGGTATTCGTCATGAATGCCGTTTTCCACTTCGCCCGAGCTAGCATGCCGCCTTCCGACTAGACCTTGCAAGGTGACACCTTCGAGGCCGCAAGGTGACACTTCCAGCGTTCAAGGTGACACCTTTTCCACACAAGGTGACACATCTGGCGCACAAGGTGACAGCTTCCGCCGCAAGGTGACGCCTTTTCCTCCAGGACTGTGTAAACCGTGTAAACCCTGTCACCTTGCGCGGCCGGACACGCGAAGGGCGGCCCCGGTCACCCGGAGCCGCCCTCACATCGCGACGGTGGGTGTCAGGCGGGCTGCTTCAGCCGATCGAAGCGGATTGCGGCGGCCTTCTGGTGGCCTTCGAGGCCCTCGCTGCCGCTCTGGCGGATCGCCGGCGGGGCGACGGCGGCGACGGCCTTGTCCTCCAGCCACTGGTGCGTGGCGATCTTGACGTAGGAGCCGACCCACAGGCCGCCGGTGTAGCGCCCCGCGCCCATCGTCGGCAGGGTGTGGTTGGTGCCCACGTTCTTGTCAGAATAGACCACGCTGGCGTTCTCGCCGATGAACAGCGAGCCGTAGTTGCGCAGCTTCTTGGCGAAGCCGTGCGGGTCGGCAGTGTGGACCTGAAGGTGCTCGGCCGCCACGAAATCGGAATAGGCGATCATCGCCGCCTCGTCGGCGCAGAGCACGACTTCGCCGTAGTTCTCCCAGGATTCCGCCGCGACCTTGGCGGTGGCGAGGGTCTGGAGCTGGCGCTCCACCTCGCGCACGGTCGCCTCGGCCAGCGCGCGGTCGGTGGTGATGAGGCCGACGCGGGTGCGCACGTCGTGCTCGGCCTGGCCCAGCAGGTCGCAGGCGATCAGTTCGGGATCGCCCGAGGCATCGGCGACGACGAAGATCTCGGAAGGCCCTGCCAGCTGGTCGATGCCGACGGGGCCGAAGACCTGCCGCTTGGCCTCGTTCACGAAGGCGTTGCCGGGGCCCATGATCTTGTTGACCTGCGGCACGCTCTCGGTGCCGTAGGCCATCGCCGCGATCGCCTGCGCGCCGCCGATGCGGAAGATGCGGTCGGCGCCCGAAAGGTGGCAACCCGCGATCATCGCGCGGTGGGCATTGGGCGGCAGGCAGGCGACGACTTCGGCGCAGCCCGCGACCTTGCCCGGAACGATGGTCATGATCGGCGCGGAAAGCAGCGGGAAGCGGCCGCCGGGCACATAGGCGCCGACCCGGTCGATCGGGATCACCCGATGGCCGAGGTGCAGGCCGGGGATCGGCTCGATCTCCAGCGGCAGGATCGTGCCCAGCTGCGCCTCGGCGAAGCGGCGCACGTTGTCGATCGCGAATTCGGTGTCGGCGCGGGTCTGCGGGTCGAGTTCGTCGAGTGCGGCCTGACGCTCGGCAGGGCTGACCTCGAAGCGGTCAAGTTCGGCCTTGTCGAATTGCGCGGAGTAGCGGCGCACGGCGGCATCGCCTTCGGCGCGGACGTCGGCGAGGACGCGGGCGACCAGGCCGGCGACGTCACCACTGTCGGTGATCTGGTCGCGCGCGGGCGCCTTGATGTAAGTTGTGGTCTCGGAAAATCCGTGCGGCGCATCGGTCATGGAAGGGCTCCCGTTGGACTGGTCTGGATGGGTCGGTCTGGGCGACGGGATGCAGTTTTATTGCATTCGAATTCAAATGTCACGTAGCAAAACGAGTGGCGCTGTTGCGTTGCATTTGCGGTGCCGCCTTTACGTCGCTAGACCGTGGTTTCGCGCCAAGTAACGGACGTTCCATGCCAAAGCCTCGATCGACCAAGAAGCTCAAGTCCACCGGAATGGAAGACGGTCGCCGTCCCACGTCCTACGACGTGGCGCGCATCGCGGGGGTTTCGCAGTCAGCCGTATCGCGCTGCTTCGCCCCGAACGCGTCGATCGCGCCTGCCAAGCGCGAACTGATTCTCAAGGTCGCGGCGGAAATCGGCTACAAGCCCAATGCGCTGGCACAGGCTCTGATCTCGAAGCGGACCAACATCGTGGCGGTCATCATCGCTGCGCGCACGAACCTCTATTATCCCGAAGTCCTGGCCGAACTGGGCGCGCGGCTGAGCGAGAAGGACTTTCGCGTGCTGCTCTTCGCATTGTCGCAGGAGAGCGAGGTCGATGGCGTGCTGGACCAGATCTGGCGGCATTCGGTCGATGGCGTGATCTCGGCGGCGCGCCTGTCCACGGCGCAAGTCGCGCAGTTTGCCGAGCATCGCGTGCCGGTCGTCCTCTATAATCGCGTTGCCAGCGGTGCCGCCTCGGTGCGGTGCGATTCGGGGGAGGGGGAGCGCGATCTGGTCGGGCGCCTGCTCTCGGCGGGGCATCGGCGCTTCGGCCTGATCTCCGGCCCGCTGGACAACTACGTCGGCGAGGAGCGCCGCAGCGCCGCGCTGATGGCGCTGTCCATGGCCGGGATCACCGAGGTGCCCGAAGTCCGCGGCGACTTCACGTACGAGAGCGGCCATGCGGCGATGGCAGAACTTCACGCCAGAGGGTGCGAGGCGATCATCGCCGTCAACGACATGAT
The DNA here is from genome assembly GCF_054589055.1 of Novosphingobium sp. 11B. Classification (NCBI taxonomy): domain Bacteria; kingdom Pseudomonadati; phylum Pseudomonadota; class Alphaproteobacteria; order Sphingomonadales; family Sphingomonadaceae; genus Novosphingobium; species Novosphingobium sp. 11B. Next base: position 83,080 of record NZ_BAAILP010000057.1, read on the forward strand.
GGCTATCGGCGCGATGGACGCGGCGCGAATCGATCTGGGTCTGTCGGTGCCGCAGGACTTGTCCATCGTAGGCTTCGATGGTTCGGGTGCATCGAGACTCGGTGCATACGACCTCACTACGGTCCGTCAGCCCGTGCGCCGGATGACCGAGGCGGCCATCGAGCTTCTAATAAAGCGTATCGAAGATGCCTCCGCTCCGCCTGAACAGCGATTGTTCAGTGGTCAGATGGAGGCGGGAAGCAGTGCGCGAATTGCCGTAGAAGGCTATTGAATTATCATTCATTACGGAAGTGATATATTTTGATATTTCGATTGATCTGCCGATAATGCCTCAAGTTTTTTATAAAACGTCGTCAAATATCGCATCTTGTCTTACTTAAGGTAAATGGTTCTCAAGTATATACTCGCTCGATCACGAAATGACTTCGAATGCAAAAATTCATGGACAGAGGGGCGGGTCGCAGATACCTTTCCTGGAGTTCGAGGGCATTTGAGGGATGAATATGCACACTCGTTTGATCCAGGGAGTTTCGTTGGCGGCGCTGGTTTTCGCGGCGGCGCCCGTCATGGCGCAGGACGCCAAAACCACCACTACCGTGCCTGCAGCGGATGAATCCGCGAATTCGGCAGGCGATATCGTCGTTACCGCGCAGCGGCGCAGCGAGCGTCTGCTCGACGTTCCGGTTGCCGTCACCGCGCTTTCGGGGGATGCCCTGCAGCGGCTCGGCGCCCAGAACGTGTCCAAGGTGGAACTGGCGACACCGGGCTTCACCTGGGGGTCGCAGGGGTCGGACTCGTTTCCGGCGATCCGCGGCGTGCGCACCAGCCTCGTCAGCGCGCAGACCGACCCGGTCATCGGGTTCTACCTCGACGGCGTCTACCAGAGCCGCACCCAGCAGCAGAGCATTCCGCTGTTCGACATCGCCCGTGTCGAGGTCCTGCGCGGCCCGCAAGGTACGCTTTACGGACGCAACACCTTTGGCGGCAACATCAGCGTCGTGACGTCCGATCCGACTGACGAATTCGCGGCCGGGGTCAACCTCGACAGGGGCAACTTCGATTCCGCCCGCATCGACGGCTTCGTCAACATTCCCGTCAGCGACACCCTTCAGGTGCGCGTGGCCGGGGTGTTCCAGCGCCATGACGGCTACGTCAAGTCGACGACCCCGGGCATCGTGCTCAACGACCTGAACGAGAACGCGCAGCGGGTCTCGCTCAAGTGGAAGCCCAACGACCGCCTCGAGGTGACCATCCATGCCGGGACCTGGCGCCGCGACGATGCAGGCGCGGGCTCCTACGGCTACAAGACCGCCGGTACGCTCATCAACACGTCCACCGGTTACCAGTCGATCAATGGATCGGGCGTGGCGGTGAACCCCTCCGTCCCCAACGGCAGCCCGAACCTGGCGGGCCGTGACGTGGGCACCCCTGTGACCGGCGGCGCCTGGACCAACGACTGGGATTACCAGCCGTTCGAGCATGTCGCCGAAGATTACTTTTCGGGCAAGATCGCCTATGACCTCGGCTTTGCCACGGTCAGCTCGATCACCGGCTACACGCACTTCACCGCTCACCGCAGCGCCGACAATGACCAGTCCAGCAAGGTCTTCGAAGCCTATGGCTACGGCTCGGGCATCCAGGAGCCGAAGACCCGCTCGAAGGCGTTCTCGCAGGAAGTGCAGCTTGCCTCGAACAGCCGCACGCCGCTGGAATGGATCGTCGGGGCCTACTACCTCAAGGACGACATCTTCGAGACGTACCAGCAGAAGGTCACCGCGCCCGGCGCCACGACCAACGGCTTCCGTGCGGACTCCGACATCGGCGTCGAGGCGCTCGCCTTCTATGGCCAGGCCAGCTACGCGATCGTGCCTGACAAGCTGAAGCTCATCGGCGGCATCCGCTATTCGCACGAGAAGAAGAGCTTCGTCTTCTCCGACTTCGCGGACGCGCCGCCGAACACCTACGATTTCACGACGCCTTATGTCGTCACCAGCGGCTCGCCCAGCTTCAACAGCTGGACCTGGCGCGCCGGCCTGCAGTACACCGTCGATCGCAACACGATGATCTACGCGACGGCGTCGACCGGCTTCGCATCGGGCGGCGTCAACGACAGCGGCGGCAATCCGCTGATCCCGCAATCCTACGCGCCGCAGAAGGTGGACGCCTACGAAGCGGGCTTCAAGAGCCGCATCCTGGGCGGACTGGGCCAGTTCGAGGCCTCGGTGTTCTACAACAAGTTCAGCAACCTGCAGATCAACATCTACACGCCGCTGGTCTCGTACTTCGGCTCGGCGGGCAAGGCGCGCAGCTATGGTGCCGAGATGGCGCTGCGGCTGAACCCGGTGCAGGCGCTGCACATCGATGCCACGGCGGCGATGATGAATGCCGAGTACACCAGCTACATCAGCGGCAACAACTTCTACGGACTTTCCGATGGCACCGATCCGGTGTCGCTCAACCTGAAGGGCAACCGCATTCCGCAGTCGCCCAAGCTGAAGACGACTCTGGCGGTATCCTACGACATCGATCTGGGCACGGCGGGCATGCTGTCGCCGATGGGGTCGTGGCTGCATTCGAGCAGCTACTACACCACCGACCGCAACACCGTGCTGGACCGTCAGGGCAGCTACGACAAGTTCGACGCCTCGCTGCGCTGGAGCAGCCCGGACGATCGCACCTACGTCGAAGCCTATGGCGACAACCTGAGCAACCAGGCGGTGCTGCTGAGCGGCGTGATCGGTCGCCGCCAGCGCATCCAGGTGTCCTACGCGGCACCGCGCACCTACGGCATCCGCGTCGGCACCAAGTTCTGACGATGGCAGGGAAGGGGGAGGCGGGAGCCTTTCCTTTCACGGCGTGAAGAGGCGGCGCTTTCCCGGCGGGGAAGGCGCCGTCTTCCTTGTTTGCCGGGTTGCGAATGCCCTGCCTGCTCACCGTTCGTCATTGCGAGCGCAGCGAAGCAATCCAGGGCGGCTCAAGACTGCTCTGGATTGCTTCGCTGC
>NZ_BAAILP010000058.1:0-41794 GCF_054589055.1 Novosphingobium sp. 11B
TGGGTCGGCGACATTAATCAACACTCCCCGCCGCACCCAGAACCGAACTATATTCCCACAACCCGCCTAAAACGTATGGCTCAGGCACTATGCTTCGCTACCTGATCGTACAAAGTCGAGCTCAGTAACTGTTCTTAAAGCAAAATATCCTGATGACGAGATCGCGGTAATCGAGCGCCGAGATCGTACGCTCGACAACCCTCCCTTCGCTGCCGTGTGGTTCAAGGTGCAGCCAGCGTCGACACCGCAGCAGGAGCATCACAAAGAAGCCGCGTCTTTCGAGATAGGCCAAGAGTGTTTCGGCGATGTCCACTTCGTCTTCGTCCGAGCGGGAAGAGGGCAAGATTCACTCCCTACGTCAACAAATGTTGCCCTGGCCGTTACACGGTCTGACGTCCTGAATCCGCCATTGCTTTACAAGTTGGCGGCGCGCGCCCGGATAGCGCTCAACCAAGACCTCGGCGCTCGCAATATCGTCAGTGGCAATGACGCGGAACTGGCTATCCGTCTCACACCATGCAGCGATGAACCGGCAGCCATCGACAAGGCCGAGCATAATCGGCCAGACAAGCTGTTCATCCTTGGGAACATGGTCAATCGCCAGGGTTATGCGCAGCTTGCGCTGTTCGCGCAACGCACGGCGGATGTCGCTCAGATCGAGCGACGACGACGTCTTCAGTCGATGCCCGACATAGACAGTGTCGTCCTCAAGGGCGGTACGCATGTCGGGCGGCAGCACGGCATTGATTTTGGCGAGGGCATTCTTGACAGCAAGGGCGAGCGTGTCATCGGTGTATCGGCTGACCCACTGGGCACCGATCACCAGCGACTGGATTTCCTCGTCAGTGAATGAAAGCGGCGGCAAAAGGAAGCCGGGCCGCAGGATGTAGCCGACGCCTGCCTCGCCATCGATATCCGCTCCCATGTCCTGCAGTGTCGCGATATCTCGGCGGATCGTGCGCAGCGACACACCCAGCTCGCACGCAAGCGCCTTGCCGGACACCGTCCTGCGGTGCCGGCGAAGCACTTGCATCAAATCGAACAGTCGGTGACTTCTTGCCATGATCACTCCATCGCCACGACGCCCTTGCCGCCGAGCTTACGGCCTTGTTCAAGCTCGGTGATCAACTGGACAGCACCACTCAAGGGAACAATCTCCCCGATTGGAATGCGGAACCTGTCCTCACTGGCTGCCTCTGCAACCTTCTGCAAGATCTCGGCACGCGGCGAACCGATGATCAGCTTCAGGCGCCGTTCGAACATGGCACGAAGAAACTTGCCCGGACCAGGATTGAGATCAAGATACACACCACCGGGAGAGAGCATGGCGATGCCGTTCGGGACCGCCATCGTCGCGGCGGTGTCGTAGACGACATCGAAGCGGGTGGAGATCGCGGCAAGATCCGTTGTGCGGTAATCGTAGACGGTCTCGACACCGAGTGACCTTGCACGCTCCATGTCCCGGGCACTGCAACTGCCCGAAACGCTGGCACCGAAGAGCCGGGCAATCTGCACGGCGCCTTCGCCCACTGCGCCGGCACAGCCGTTGATGAAGACGTGCTGGCCCCGTTGCAGCTTTGCCTTGTCGATAAGCCCGTTCCAAGCGGTGACGCCGGGCGTGCCGAGGCATGCCGCATCCTCGAACAAAATGCCCTCGGGCTTGCTGGCGAGGAACGTCTCCTTTGTGACCACGGCTTGGCCGAGCGCGCCGCACTCCTTGAAGCGGGCGAGCCCGAAAACATCGTCGCCCACCTTGAACCGTGTGACGCCGGGTCCTACCGCCGTAACGACGCCGGAAAAGTCCATGCCCATCGCACGCGGAAAGCGCCTGCCAGTGACAATCTTCATCTGGCCGGCGCGCAGCTTCCAGTCGATCGGATTGATGGCCGCGAACTTGACCCGCACCGCCACCTCACCTTTACCGGGTGCCGGCAACTCGAAATCCTCGACTCGCATGCGCTGCGGGCCGCCATAGCGGGTGTATTGAATGCGTTTCATTACAGTCGCCTTCCCAGCTTCAAGCCGTGCAGAGGTCGGGAACGGCGACCTTTGTGAAGAGATGCGGCCTGGCCACCACCGAGGCAGGGTGCGCCTTCAGTTTCTCCTGAAATGCCGGGTTCCTGAAAGCTTCGCGCCACGCCGCGACGCTGTCGAAGACCGCGTAGTTCAGGTAAGTTGGGTTATCGCCGACCGCACGATGCAACTGCGTCGAGATGAAGCCGGGCTGGCGTTTCATGAACAGCGAGTCCGCAGTCCAGGCCGCAAGAAACGCAGCCTCGTCGGCGGGCGCCATAGTCAGGAGGTTGATCATCACGATAGGGCCGGCGTCGGCCTCCGTCTGACGGGCGACCGGATAGTCGGGGTCGAGTAGTTCGAATCTGGGCATGAGCTGGTGTCTTTCTTGGAGGGGCCGATGAGAAGGTGATCGATGCCTGTCCCTGTTCTGCGCCTACCTTACACAGTCGTGGTGACAGTTTCTGGCACCATTGTTTGCAGCTATTTGCAGCGTAACGGGTTTAATGGCGGGATCACTGCGCATTGCGGCAACGCGCTTCGGAACGAATGGGCCGCGACATCCTGTTTCAGCCGATCAGCCTTGCGCGAGAGTGGGGGGAGTGATGGACAGGCACACGGGATATCGTGGCTGCGACCTCAGAAACCGATCGACAGGCTGTCTTGTTTCCAGGTGTCGAGGGCTTCGGAGAGTGTCGCGATCTTCGCATGGGCTGCCTGGAAAACATCTATCCCCACGAAGTAATGCAGCGGGACGTATCCAATGCACTGATCTTGATGAGCAGTGCGGCCCCCTTATCCGGGGCGCCCATCAGGTGCCCGTCCATCTGCTGCTTTGCCATTTCCTCGTCCTTGCGAACCGAGACATAGCCGGCGATCGGATGGCTCGGTGACATGATCGACCGCTGCGAGAGGAAGCTTGTGCGCATATGGCCCGGATACACCAGCGTCACCTTGATGCCGAACTCCCTGCCTTCCGCGGCCAGCGCTTCGGTAATGCCGGCGACCGCGAATTTGGCCGCGCGCTAGACGCCCCAGCCCGGGACATAGCCTTGGATACCGGCTCGTCGGATAGGCGCCGGCGGCATGGCGCTGCGCGTCGACGAAGATCGCCCGGCCGCTGCCAAGGCGCCGGAAGGCACTGTTGAGGCGGCGTGCGACGGCGACCAGTTCGGCCTGGACGGCGGAATCGAAATCCGATCCGCCGAAACGCGCGCTTCGCTGGAAGCCGCCTCCCGTGTTGAGGACGCCTCCGGGCGCGACGAGCGCCCCCCGGGGCAGGGAATCCGCGAGCCGGGTCGAGATGCGACGATATTCGGCGAGGTTTATCATGGTTCGCCTCAGACGTTCAGGTGCCGATAGCGACGAGAATGTTGCGGCGACTGGCGACTGCCTGACGCAGGAAGTCGGCCTGCTCGGCCCTCGTGATGCCGGCGGTGACATAGTTCGGCAGCGTGAAGACGGCGATCCGGATCGCGAAGGCAGGCGCCGCCACCACGGGAGGCAGCAGGACCTCGAACCGCTCTACCGTTTCCGGCAGCTCGGCGGAGACGCGCGGGTTGCCGAATGGACCTCAGCGCCGACATGGTGCGCGACACGCGTACGATGCGCTCGCCGCCGGCGGCTGATAGGCACTCGCCAGTGTCGGACAAACTTTCCGAACGCCGGTCGATCCAGAGACGGCCGTCGGGGTTGAGCATCACCTAGTGGTTAGATTCAATCGGATGGTTCCGCCAGGATTGCTGGAAATCAGCCATTTTCTGGCCTTCAAAAGGGACTCATCCGTTGCAATCTGACCACTAGGCGACGCTGGCGTCTCCGAGGATACCGGCGATGGCGGGGCCGAGTGCGGTCCGCAGCATCCGGGCTCCGCGAAGTATCGCCTCATATTTCTCGGAAGAAGAAGCCACGTCGTCCCCGTTCTTTGCGGGACCGCTTCTGGCCATCCCTGGATCGGGAATAAGTAGATGCGGCAGAATTCAGGGCGTTTCAGCCATCATAATGTGGCGGTCGTACTCTGGCGTACAAAGACAGGGAAATGGCGACACGTGCATCGTCGTCAGTGATTTCGAAATTGATCTTTTTGCGTCTGGGGGTGGGAATGCGGACGATAAATCATCCGCAGTGGGCCCGGCCGCCATCTCCTATCAGTGTCGCCCTCATTCAGGTGGACAAAATCGCTCTTAGCGCGAAGGCAACAATGGTCAGAGCAAGCACGCTCGCCAGCCAGATGCCAGCGAACCAGGCCAGTCGAGCCGGAAGGCGTGGCTCTTGCGGATCAGTGGTATCCTGCTTCATCTACTTTACCTCGGAAAACCCAATAGGCCCAAGCTGTGTAGCCAAGGATGATCGGGACCATAATCCCGGCACCGATGAGCATGAACAGCTGACTACGCACGGGTGCCGCGGCCTCCCATATCGACACTCTGCCGGGAACCACATCGGGGAAAATCGAGATTGCCAGTCCCGTCATCGCGAGCCCGAACAACAGGAGCGTCAACAGGAAAGGCAGCCAGTCCCGCGCCCGATCGATGGATCGCCACAGGACAAACGAAACAAGCGCGACAAGCAAAGGCATTTGCGCAGCGGCCAGGACGCCGGGCCAACTGAACCAACGCTGATAATAGCGACCGTCGAGCCAGGGAGTGGCCGCGCTCACACATGCGATTGCCAGAAGCAAAGCCACGGTCAGGACGCGCGCATGTCGACGGGCGTGAGCCTGTGTGGAGCCATCGGTCTTCCAGATCAGCCATCCGGCGCCGAGCAGGGCATATCCGGCAACGAGGCTGATCCCTGTTAAAATGGAAAAGGGTGTCAGCCAGTCCCACCATCCGCCTGCATAAGCTCTGCCTTCGACGTGAATACCTTGCAGCAGCGCGCCGAGGGTCAGGCCCTGCGAGAAGGTTGCGACGACTGAACCCGCACAGAAGGCGATGTCCCAGAAATGCCTGTGCCTGGGATCACGCCAGCGGAACTCGAATGCGACGCCGCGGAATACCAGCCCGAGAAGCATGGCAATCAGCGGAGCGTAAAGGGCCGGAAGGATAATGGCATAGGCGAGCGGAAAGGCGGCCATCAGACCGCCGCCGCCAAGGACAAGCCATGTTTCGTTGCCGTCCCAGACAGGGGCGATGCTGTTCATTGCCCTGTCGCGGTCTCTGCCGACGGTGAAGGTCGGGAAGAGAATACCGATACCGAGGTCGAAACCGTCCATGACTACATAGGCAGCGACCGCAAAGGCGATGATGGCCGCCCAGACAACTGTGAGATCGATCATCGGGCAGCGCCCTCCTCAAGAGCCGGGGCGGGCGTGATCCCGGCGGCTCGCACGGGTGTGCCGGCGGACGGATCAGCGCTTTCGTGCGGCTGCGGCGGCCTGGCTATCAGTCGTAGAATGTAGAAAATGCCGGCGCCGAAGGCCGTGAAGTACACGACGATGAACGCGAGCAGCGATATCGCCACCGCCGAACTGTCCAGCGGAGCAACCGATTGTGCCGTCCGTAACAGGCCATAGACCGTGTAGGGCTGTCGCCCAACTTCCGTCGTTATCCAGCCGGCGATGACCGCAACAAATCCGCTGGGCCCCATCACGACCGCTGCGCGATGCAGCAGCGGCCAGTCATACAGCCGCTTGCGCGAGCGAGCGTAAAGGCTGGCGGCACCCAGCAGCAGCATCGCCATCCCGAGACCGACCATAAGTCTGAACGACCAGAACAGGACGCTGACGGGGGGCTCGTCCTGATCCGGAACGGTGTCGAGACCGGGGAGAGGCGCGTTGAGGTCGTGCCGGAGAATAAGCGAAGAGGCTTTGGGGATCTGGACCGCATAGTCGATGCGCTTATCGGCGCTGTTGGGAATGCCGAAGAGTATAAGCGGAGCGCCATCGGGATGGCTGTCGTAATGGCCTTCCATCGCCATGACCTTGGCCGGCTGATGCTCGAGCGTATTGAGGCCGTGCATGTCGCCTGCGACGATTTGGATCGGCGCCACGATCGCTGCCATCCACATGGCCATCGAGAACATCTTGCGCGCACCGAGATTGGCGCGATCTTTCAGAAGATGCCAGGCGCCAACAGCACCGACGACGAACGCCGTAGTAAGATAGGCCGCGATGACGGTGTGGACGAGCCGATAGGGAAAGCTTGGGTTGAAAACGATCGCCCACCAGCTCGGCCCCGGCAGGAACTGCCCGTTCGCGCCGATCTCGTAGCCGGTTGGCGTCTGCATCCAGCTGTTGACGGACAGAATCCAGAACGCTGAAATGAAGGTGCCGAGAGCGACCATGCAGGTTGCAAAGAAATGCAGCCGCGGCCCGACCTTGTTGATGCCGAATAGCATGACGCCAAGGAACCCGGCCTCGAGGAAGAATGCGGTCAGAACCTCGTAAGCCATCAACGGCCCGATGACCGGTCCGGCCTTGTCGGAGAAAGCCGACCAGTTCGTTCCGAACTGGTAGGACATGACGATCCCCGAGACGACGCCCATGCCAAAGGCGATCGCGAAGATCTTGAGCCAGTATCGGTAGAGGTTGGCATAGACGCCGCTGCCTGTCTTCAGCCACAGCGCTTCAAGGATCATCAGATAACTTGCGAGGCCAATCGAAAAGGAGGGGAAAATAAAATGGAAACTGACGGTAAAGCCGAACTGAATGCGTGCGAGCAAGAGAGCATCAAGCATATCTGCATACCATCGGGACGATCTTAGCCTGACAAGCTTGGGATTGGCGATGGAACGTGCCCGGCGCATCGGCAATCCCGCCCCCATCGCTCACGTTCACCTTCACGAGGTAGGGCAATATTGGCATCAACGGCTCCGTGGACTGTGCTTGGGATAGGAGGCGCGCAAGCCGCTAAGGGGATGACGCCCTATCAATTAGTCTATTGCCGAGGCATGTAATTGTGTAATTATCTTGAGTCAAGTTCGGTGCTGTGCAACAAGCGATCAATGACGATTTCACACCCACGACCTTCATGAACGAGGTGATCAACCGCATCGCCTTGCGCCCGCTGCGCATGGGCGACCCGGCGCCCGACTTCGAGGCGCGGTCGACACACGGCCCGATCCGGCTTTCCGACTATCAGGGGCGTTGGGTCGTGTTTTTCTCGCATCCGGCAGACTTCACGCCGGTCTGCACATCGGAATTCGTCGCCTTGGCGAAGGCGTATGATCGCTTCGCTGCGCTCGATTGCGCCCTACTGGGATTGTCGGTCGATAGTCTCTACTCCCACTTCGCATGGACCCGGGCGATCCGTGAGATCTTTTCCATCGAGATCCCCTTCCCGGTGATCGAGGATCCCTCGATGACCGTCGGGCGAGCCTATGGCATGATCGACGAGACGACAGACAACAGCGCCGGCATGCGTGCGACTTATTTCATCGACCCCAATGGGGTGATCGGCGCCATAGCGCACCATCCGCATACTATCGGGCGATCCATCGACGAGATGATCCGGATGGTCGCGGCTCTTCAGGCAACCCATTCCAGCGGCAAGCTTGCACCCGCGGATTGGCAGCCGGGGCGTCCTCTGCTCCTTCCTGCAAATGAAGACGCGCAGGACGAGATCGACTGGTTTTGCCGGAGTGATGGATGACGGTGCTGTGGAAGTCCCGGGAAGCGGCTGAGGCGGTCGCAGAGACACTGCGCAGGATCGCCCAGGGACAGCGGCTGATGATCCTGTCACTTCTCCTGGATGGCGAGAGGTCGGTCACTCAAATTGATGTCGCGACCGGGATCGGACAACCAGCACTCAGCCAGCAGCTTGCCGAACTTCGCAAGGGGGAACTTGTGAAGACACGGCGGCAAGCTAAGCAGGTGTATTACAGTTTGGATGGAGAAAACGCCATCCTGTACATCCGTGGCATCGAGGCAATGTTCGCTGGGTCGACACATATCTCGCCCAAGCCTGCTACGGTCGAACGCCTTCGGGATCGCAGCGCCGTCACGCCGGGCACTGCAAATTTTGCGCGACTCCTATGAGCGCCGATCCGACAGGTGAGTGTGTTCGCTCGCGAATGGCTAGTTTCGGTTTGGAAAGCGCCGTCCAAGACATCACTCCCTGTCATATCTTGTTCGTACAGCCTGGATTCCGGTAGGTGTAGGCCGCCAGCGTCTCGCTATCCGATGCGATCGCGGGGCTGAGCGGTGTGGCGGCGCAGTAGCATGCCGCCAGCAAAAGCGTGAGTTTCCCGCTGCTCATCATGCCACTCCAGCCCAGTTCTCGCGGCGCCAGTCGGCCACGGCGAAGGCCTGTCCGGCTGCGGTGCCCGCGCAGGCGATAGATCCGAAACGCATGTCGCCGGACTTGACGGGGACGGTGCGGTGGCCGCGCTGCGTCAGGTCGGGGAGGGCGGGGTGGCCGTCCTCGATCAGCAGCTTGCCGCCTTCGCTGCGCCAGCGGGGGGCGGCTATGGCGGTGGCTATGTCTTCGCCGTGGAGGAGGATGCGGGCAATGGCTTGCAGTAGTGTCTGCACCTGACCGTCCGCGCCGGGGGTGGCCAGTGCGAGCAAGTTCTTGCCTTTGCGCAACATTGCAGGCGCCAGGGTGTGTACCGGGCGCTTGCCGGGAGCAGGGGCGTTGGCGCCGGAGGTGAATCCGCCGGCACGGTTGTTGAGGGTTATTCCAAGTTCCGAGACGAATACGCAGGAGCCGAAATCGTCAAAGACGGAAACAAGGGAGGACACTGTAAGCCCTTGAGAATCGACGGTTGATACGCCAGCAGTGTGCAGGTAGGCGCGCGGGCCTCCGCGCAAGCCCGCGTTTTCGAGGTCGATTTCCAGCGGCACGTCGAGGAGGGCTTTTCCGCTTGCCGCATCGTCCCGGTGGGCGAAGGCGGCTTCGGTGAGTTCGACACCGATGTGGTCGAAAGCTGTCGCCTTGGAGTGCCAGCGTTCCAGTCCGGCCAGTGCCATGGCGAGCAGGACGCCTTGAGTAGGCGGCGGCTGCACGGCGACTTCGCAGCCCATGAAGTTCACCGTAAGTGTTTCATTCACAGGCGTTTCGTGCGCCGCGAAATCCGACATGGCAAGCGCGCCGCCAAGCGCCTGGACGCGGTTGGCGATGGTTAGCGCGATTTCGTCTTCGTAGAAACTGAGCGGCCCATGCTCTGCCAATGTCGTCAGAAGCGCGGCCAGTTCGGGCTGCACGAAGCGTTCGCCAAGGCCCAATCCAAGCAAATTCCACGCTCCCGCGCCGCCGCGTTCGAGGCGCGCGCGTTGCGACTGAACGGCACCTAACAGCACCCTAGGGACACCTAGCCCCTCGCTAGCGATGCGGATGGCCGGTTCCAGCACGCGCGCCAGCGGCAGGCGGCCCCAGCGCCTGTGCATCGCGTCCCAGCCCCCGGCGATGCCCGGCACGGTGATGGATTTGGGACCATCGTCGGCGGCCTCGGTCATGCCGAGCGGCGCTGCGCCCGCGCCGGTGATCGCCAGCGTCCGGTCCGCATCGCCTACCAGCGCGAACATGTCGCCGCCCAGCCCGCAGGCATCGGGCGCGACGACGCAGAGCACGGCTTGCGCCGCGATGGCGGCATCGACGGCGGAGCCTCCGGCGAAGAGCGCGTTCTGTCCTGCGGCCACGGCCAGCGGATGCGCGGCCGATACCGCGCCAAGGCTGCCGCGCAGAACCGGGCGATGGGGCGAGGAGAACGAGTCCGCCAGTGTCCAAGGAGCGCTCATCGTCAGACCGCCGTATAGCCGCCGTCGATCACGATCGAGGTGCCCGCGATATAGCGGCCAGCAGGCGATGTAAGCAGCAGGATCGTGGCGGCAACGTCCTCGGGCACGCCTTGCCGCCGCACGGGGATCTGCGCCTCGATCGCCTTGCGCTTTATCTCCGGGTCTGGCTGATAGGTCCAGAAGGGATCGTTGAACGGCGTCTCGATCCAGCCCGGCAGGATGCAGTTGATGCGGACGCCGTCCGGTCCCAGTTCCGCCGTCAGGCTGCGGGCGAGGCCGGGGAGCGCGGCCTTGGTGGCCTGATAGGCGGACATGCCTGCATGGCCGCGGATCGCGCCAGTCGAGGATATGAAGACGACGCTGGGGTTGTTCGATTTGCGCAGCCAGGGCGCTGCGGCCTGCGTGAAGAAGAACGGCATCTTCAGGTTCAGCGCGACCGAATGATCCCACATCTCCTCGGTCCAATCTTCCAGCGCGGCGGACTTCATCACCGCTGCCGTTACCAGCAGGGTATCGACGCCGCCGAATGTGTCGGCCGCCAGCGCCACGGCTTCTTGTGCCACGACTATGCTGGCCAGATCGCGCTCGAGGAAAATGCAGGCGCCTGGGTGATCCTCTGCTGCGACTTGCGCGGCTTCGTGGCGGTGGTCGATCAAGACCACGTTGTCGCCCCGCGCGCGAAAGCCCTGCACCGTTGCGCGCCCGATCCCGGTGGCGCCGCCCGCGACGATTACTGTAGCCATTGTCGTATCCTCAGGAGTTCGCGGTAAGCTTGAGCGGCAGGCTGGAAAGGCCGCGCAGGCCGGGCACAAGCCGCAGCGTGGACGGGCCGTTCGTTTCCAGCGTGCGCACCTTTTCGGCAATGGCGCGGAAGAACACTTCGCCTTCGAGGCGGGCCATCATCTGCGCCACGCAGCCGTGGATGCCGGTGCCGTAGCCGATCTGGTTGGTCATGCGGCGGCGGATGTCGAAGCGGTCGGGCTCGCCCCAGATCGCTGGATCGCGCCCGGCAGAGCCGATCAGCACCAGTACCTTTTCGTGGCGGTCGATCTGTTGCCCAGCGAATTCGAACGCCTCGGTGGTGGTGCGGAACAGGCTTTGCGAGGAACTGTCGTAGCGGGTCGCTTCCTCGAAGGCGTTGCGCGCCAGCGAGGGGTCTTCTCGCAGGGCCTGCCACTGATCGGGATGCTCCGCCAGTGCGCGCAGGCACAGACCGATGGAATCGATCGTGGTGTCCACGCCTGCCGAAAGGAACGAGCGGACCAGCAGCTTTGCTTCGGCATGGGTGATGTCACCTGCATCGGCTTGCGCATAGATCGCCGCGCCAAGGCCGTCGTGGGTCAGAGCACTGCGCTCGCACCGTGCATCGATCCAACCGCCGACTTCCTCGGCGCGCTTCATGAGCGCGTCATACCACGCGGTGCGCGGGCCGAATGCGCCGAAGACGATGCCGCCATAGACCAGCATAATATCGCGGTCGAGCTTTGACATGCCTACCGCATCGGGGAAGACCGTCAGCGGGAAGGGCTGCACCAGATCGTCCACCGCCTCGATCTCGCCCTTGGCAAGCGCGGCATCGACCAGTTCGCCTGCTACTTTCTCGAAGCCGCCGCGCATAGCTTTGAGCGCCTTGGCGTTGAGCGCACGCATCATCACCCTGCGGGTGCGGTCATGCTCGGGCGGGTCCACTTCGAGGATGATGCTGGGCTGACGCCAGTTCGGTTCCTTGAAGTAATTTGTCAGCCCGCCGCCGCCGGCATTGCTGAAGCGCTTCCAGTCGGTGAGGACCTGCTTCACCTGTTCGTGATGCTGGACGACCCAGATCTGGTGCTGCTCCAGCCAGACGACGGGGCCCAGCGCGCGAAGCTGCGCATAGTGGCTGTAAGGATCGCTGCGGAATTCCTCGCAGAACGGATCGAGGTCGGAGGTGACGCGCCTGTCCATGGCAATGTTCATCGGGCAAGTTCCTTCATCCGGGCGCGCAGGGCGGCGGTTTCCGGCAGGTCGAGCCCGCCGTCCGCGGCCAGCACCACGCCATAGGCATCGCGCGCATGGGCGGTGCTGATGCGCTCGTCGCGTATGTCTTCCAGGACGCGCTCAGGCTCACGCTCCAGCGCGTTTCCAAAGCCGCCGCCTCCGGCCATGACGTGGCGGTAGGTGTCGCCCGTGCCCAGCGTCATCGCGTGGGTGGGCAGGCCGGGCAGAGTGCAGTCCCCGCTCTTGCCGCTCAGCAGATTGCTGGCAGGCGCGCCGGCAACGCCGCCGTAGAGGCCGTGCGGGGGATAGGCGATCTTGTCGGATCGCACGCCGAAATAGACGTCGTCGGCCAGCACGCGGTATTCGCGCACGATGCCAAGGCCGCCCCGGTTGCGCCCCGGACCGCCGGTATCCTGCGCCAGACCATAACGCTCGATGCGGATCGGATAGTCCGCCTCGATGGTTTCGACGGGCACGTTCGCCTGATTGGAGGCCATGTGCGGCACCCCTTCCTGCCCATCATGCGCGCTGGTTGCGCCCCAGACGCCCATCACGCATTCGGAGAAGACGAAAGTCTCGCCGTCGATGCGGCCGCTGAAGCTGGGCAGGGTGGAGCCGCCCGCGCCGTCCGCGCTGACGCGGTCGGGCACGGCGGCGGCCAGCGCGCCGAACACGCAGTCGACGATGCGATAGCCGGTGATCCCGCGCGCGCCGCAGGGGGCCGGGTACTCGCAATTGAGCACCGAGGCGGGCGGCGCGATGACGCGGATCGGGCGGGTGTAGCCGTGGCAGTTGGGCACGTCCGCGCCCATGATGGATCGCAGCGCGGCGTAGACGTTCGATTTGCAGAAAGAGATCGGCGCATTGATCCCGCCCGCCACTTGCGGCGAAGTGCCGGTCCAGTCGGCGGTGACTTCATCGCCTGCTACGGTCAGAGTGAGTTGGAAGACGATGGGTGTGGGATCGTCGCCGAGGCCGTCGATGTGGTCCTGGAAAGTGTAGACGCCGTCGGGCACTTCGCGGAACGCGGCGCGGGCGAGGCGCTCGGCATAGTCGTGCAGGGCGATGCCGTAGTCGCGCACGGTCTGCGCGCCGTAGCGCTCGATCATGGCGGCAAGGCCGCGCGATCCGGCGACAGCGGCGGCAAGCTGCGCCTCGATGTCGCCCAGCACGAGCTCGGGCGTGCGCACGTTGGCGGCGATCACGCGGGGCAGCACCGGATCGGCCACGCCTGCCCGGCGCAGCTTCAGGAAGGGAAGGCGCAGCCCCTCCTGATGGATCTCGGTGGCGCTGAGCGAATTGCTTCCCGGCACCAGTCCGCCCACGTCGACATGGTGGGCGATGGTGGCGGCCCAGCCCTCGATGTGTCCTGCGTGGAATATCGGCTTGACCACGTAGATATCGGGCAGGTGCTGGCCTGAGGCGAGGTAGGGGTCGTTGCCGATGAAGACATCCCCGTCGTCGATGTCTCCGGCGTATTCGTCCATCAGGTGGCGCATGGCATCGCGAAAGCTGCCGAGGTGCATCGGCGTCGTCAGCCCCTGCGCCAGGTTCTCGCCCTTCGCGTCGCACAGCGCGGTGGAGAAATCCATCGCGTCGCGCACGATGGGCGAGTGGGCCGTGCGCATGAGGATCAGCGCCATTTCGTCGGCGATGGCCTCGAAGCCGTTCTTGAACACTTCAAGGAGGATGGGATCGACGTTGGTGGTCATGGCGCTTCTCCCGCGCTGAGGGCGATGACGATGTTGCCGTGGCTGTCGCGCAGGGCCGTGCATCCCGGCGGCACGACGGCTGTACCTTCGTATTCCTCGACGATCAGCGGGCCGGGGCGCGGCGAAGCGTCAAGGTCGGCGCGGGTGATAACGGGGGTGTCGATGAAGCCATGGTCGGGGCCGAAGTAGGCAGGCCGCGTCGTCTCGGGCAATTGGCGGGCAGGCTGTACGCTATCGCGAATACCGGAGGGCCCTTGCGGCGCGATCGTGCCGATGGCGCGCAGGGTGACGATCTCGATGGCATGGTGACCAAGGTCGTGGCCGTAGCTGCGGCGATGCTCTTCCTCGAAGGCGGCGCGGATGGCGGAGAGGCTGGTGGCATTCAGCGGACCGCGAGCGATATCCACGCCCAGCTCGAAGCCTTGCCCGCGATAGCGCAGGTCCGCGCGCCAGCTCATTTGCAGCGCCGGGGAATCCCCCAGTTCCGCCCGCACCGTCTGTTCGAGGCGAGCGAAAGTGGCGGCCATTTCCGGCGGCAGTTCGGGATTGTCGTACAGCGCCCGCCCGAACGTGTTGGCGCGGCTGACTTCGTGGTCGGTGAACAGCAGGCCAACGGCGCTGAACACGCCGGCGCCGGGGGGCACGATGACCTGACCCATGCCCAGCTCGCTCGCCAGCGCGGCGGCGTGGATGCCGCCGTTGCCGCCGAAGGCGAACAGCGCGAAGTCGCGCGGATCGCGGCCACGGTAGGTGGAGACTGCCTTGACCGCGCGCATCATTGCCGAGTTGGCCAGGCGGTGGATGCCCCATGCCGCCGACAGCAGATCGCGGCCCAGCGGCTCGCACACGCTGCGCTCGATGGCGCGGCGCGAAAGCGCAGCGTCGATCGGCACGCTGCCGCCTGCAAGCGCGGTGGGGTTGAGATAGCCCAGGACGACATTGGCGTCCGTCACCGTCGCCTCGATCCCGCCCGCGCCGTAGCAGGCGGGGCCGGGCACGGCGCCCGCGCTGTCCGGACCCACCTTGAGCGCGCCGCCGGCGTCGATCCGCACGATGCTGCCGCCGCCCGCGCCCACTTCGGACACGTCAATCACCGGCAGGCGCAGCGCATAGCCGCCGCCCTTGGCCAGCGCGCTGGACATGGAAATGCCGCCGCCGACCTCGTATTCATCGGTGCTGACAAGACGCCCGCCTTCGATCAGCGATGCCTTGGCGGTAGTGCCGCCCATGTCGAAGGTGATGACATCGCCGTGGCCCGCCTTGCCGCCAAGCCGCGCTGCGCCCACGACGCCCGCCGCCGGGCCGCTCTCGACCACGGTGGCAGGCCGCGCGATCACGCGGTCCACATCGAGCAGGCCGCCGCTCGACTGCATCATTAGCAGCCGCCCGCCGATGCCCGCCTCACGCAGCCGCGTCTGGAGCGCGGTCAGGTACTGGCTGACGACGGGGCCGATATAGGCGTTGACTACTGTGGTACTGGTCCGCTCGTACTCGCGGATTTCGGGCAGCACGTCATGGCTGGAACAGATGAAGGTGCCTTGCGGCAAGGCTTCGCGCAATATGCGCTCGGCGGCCTTCTCGTGCTCGGGGTTGGCGTAGCTGTGGAGGAAGCAGATAGCCACAGCCTCAACATTATGCCCGGCCAGAGCCTGCGCTGCGGCGCGCACGGCATCGGTATCCAGTTCGCGCACCACTTCACCGCGCGGGCAGAGGCGCTCTGGCACTTCGAGGCGCAGGCGGCGCGGCACCAGCGGATCGGGCTTGCGATAGAGCGGCTCGTACAGCCGGGGCACGCGGATACGGCGCAGTTCCAGCACGTCGCGAAAGCCCTCGGTGGTGACAAGCGCGGTGCTCGCGCCCTTGCCTTCAAGGATGGCGTTTGTGGCGATGGTGGAGGCGTGGAGCACTTCGTCGAAACGATCGACCGGCAGGCCGAGGCGCCCGGCGATGTCGGTGATGCCTGTCAGTATCGCCTGCGCATAGTCGCCCGGCGTGGTGGGCGTCTTGGCCGTGGTAAGGGTGCCGTCCGGGGACAGGCACGCGATATCGGTAAATGTGCCGCCGATGTCGGCCGCGATGCGGTATCCGGATGCCATCAGTCGCACCGATACCGCATTAGCTTGTCCTCATCCACCGTGATGCCGAGGCCCGGCATGTCCGGCGGCAGGATTGCGCCATCGGCAAAGCCCATCGGCTCGGCCAGCACGTCATCCTCGTAATAGCGGCCCGCCACCTTGCACGGGTGGGTTCTGGCAGGCGCACTGACCGCGATTACCGCGCCCAGCGTCACGGCGGGCTGGGCCAGCGCGAACTGGACGTTGGCGGCCGTGCCGATGGCGGATTCGATCGATCCGTTCACGTCGCAGGCCATCAGCTGGGCATGGGCCACGCAGGCGACCTTGGCCGCACCGACGAAGCCGCCTGCCTTGGCCAGATAGATCGAGATCGAGTCCGCCGCCCGCGTCGCGCTGACGTCCAGCACATCGTTGACGTTCCAGCAGCTTTCGTCGGCGATGATCGGTACTTCGGAGGCGGCGGTGACTTCGGCCATGTAGGTAAGGCCGGTGGTCGGCTGCTCCACCATGCTGATCCCGGCGTCGATCAGCTTGCCGACGATGCGCGCGGCATGCTTGCCATGGCCATAACCTTGGTTGGCATCGAGGCGCAGGGTGAAATCGTCGCCCAGTTCGCGGCGCAGCGCGGCGGCAAGGCGGATGTCGCGCGGGGCATCGACGCCGCCCTTGATCTGGAGCGAGCGCACGCCGTCTGTGGCAGCCTCGGTGCCTTCAGCCAGTGCTTCATTTTCGGGCATCAGCCCGATCATGTGCGCCACGGCAACGGATCCGCGCACCGCGCCGCCCAGCAGCTTGTAGATCGGCAGGCCCACGATCTTGCCCCAGGCATCGTGCAGGGCAATGTCGATCGCGCACTTGGCGTAGACGTTGCCGACGACCAGGCTGTCCATCTTGCGGCGGGCGGCGGTGACGGCAGTGGCGTCCATGCCGATAAGCGCCGGGCCAAGCACGGTGTTGACGAGGTGGGTGACGGTCCCTTGCGTCTCACCGCAGCGCCGTTCCCAGTCGCCGCCCCAATCAGGCAGCGGAGTGGCTTCGCCGAAGCCCACGATACCGCCTTCGGTCTCGATTCGTACGGCAACAAAGCCGCCAAGGTCGGCAACAAGCCCCGCCCAGCGGAAGTCGCGTCGGGGTGGGAGACGGAAGGCAAATGCCTCTACTTTGGTGATGTTCAACGGATTCCCCTGCAATCTGGCAGCGTGATATGCCTTTGCCTAACACAGGATTTTCCTATAAGAAAATATTTTCATAAGGGGTTGCGGTTTTACGTTCAGGGGTGTGCCGAAAGTTGTCCGGGCTTTCTCGTTCCGGCCCATGAAGCGTTGGCCGATCCGATTGGCAGTCTTCCTTACAGTTCGGCCATTTTCCGGGATAACGCGATTGTCCAGCGTGGTGCCTGAAAGCGTTGCTTATCACGCATTGCCCGGCAAGGGGCTTGTCTCAAAGCGCGGAAACGCTTGCATGGAACACGGCGCATTCCGTTGAAAAGATCGAGATTTGCACTGCCTGGCGAGGGCGATGCGCGCGATCGGCATCGAATTTTCAAGTCTTTGCGTCTCACAGACCTAAGCGGAAATTTCTGTATTCCCTCGTGAAATCAAAGCCATGACGTGAATTATCCAGATTTCCTATCGGCATGAAGGACGGAAAAAATTTACCTCTTTTTCTTATAGTAAAACTATGTAACCTCTTGGGCCTAGGCAATCGCATGATGAGTCCCTCGGTTCCATGACACCTGAACAGAACGATCTGATAACCCGCACCGGCACGTCCACCCCTCTGGGCGGCTTGCTGCGGCGCTACTGGCAGCCAATTGCGCTGGTGGACGAACTGGACGGTCCGCGCCCATCGCGGGCAGCGCGTGTGCTGGGTCAGGACTTCGTGATCTTCCGCGACGAACAGGGCCGTATCGGCATGCTCGACCGCGACTGTCCACATCGCGGCGCCGACCTTGCGTTCGGCCGTCTGGAAGATGGCGGCATTCGCTGCCTGTTCCACGGCTGGCTGTTCGATGTGGACGGCAACTGCCTCGAAACGCCAGGCGAGCCCGCCGGCAGCACGCTGTGCTCTCGCGTGCGCCAGAAGAGCTATCCCACGGCAGTGCGCGGCGGCATCATCTTCGCCTATCTGGGCGAGGGCGAGGCTCCGGCATTTCCCGAGTTGGACTGTTTCATTGCGCCTGAAAGCCACGTCTTCGCGTTCAAGGGCTATCTGGACTGCAACTGGCTTCAGGCGCTGGAAGTGGGCATCGATCCTGCGCACGCCAGCTTCCTCCACCGCTTCTACGAGGATGAGGACGCGGCGGAAAGCTATGGCCGCCAGTTCCGCGCCACTTCGGCGGACAGCGAACTGACGATGACGCAGGTTCTGCGCGAATACGAAAACCCCGAAATCACGGTGGAACGCTCCGACATCGGCCTGCGGCTGACCGCGCTGCGTTCCCTGGGCGAAGGCGGCACCCATGTTCGAATCACCAACGTGCTGTTCCCGCAGGCCTTCGTCATCCCGCTTTCGGAAACGATGACGATCACCCAGTGGCACGTGCCGATCGATGACGAGAGCTGCTATTGGTATGCGATCTTCACCGGCTTTGCCGATCCCGTCGACAAGGCGATGATGCGCGAGCAGCGGCTCAAGCTGTACACTTTGCCCGATTACATGCCGCGCGTAGGACGCCACAACAACTACGGCTACGACCTCGAAGAGCAGCGCCTGCGCACCTACACTGGCATGGGCGAGGACATCAACGTCCACGACCAGTGGGCGGTAGAGAGCCAGGGCCGCATCCAGGACCGCACGCGCGAGCATCTCGGCACCACCGACAAGGGTATCGTCGCCTACCGCAAGCTGCTGCTGGGCGAGATCCGCAAGGCTTCGCACGGCAATGCTCCGCTGATGGCGCTGGCTCCGCAGGACGCCTCGGGCGTGACCGGACCTGCCACCATCGACGGCGTTGCCCCAGCCGATGAGGATGTCGTGGGCTACTGGACGCGCGCCGATGCGCGCCGCCGCGAGGGGGCTTCGTGGTCCGCGCAAGGCGCCGCCTCGCAATGACCGGGTTCATCGCCCGCCACGGCTTGTGGAACGAGGAACGGGGCCGCGCCGCAGGCGAGGTGGAGGCGCAGCTACGCTCTGCCGGGGTCAAGCAGGTGCGCCTTTCGTTCTCCGACCTGCACGGGCTGCTGCGCGGCAAGACGCTGATGACCGACGCGCTGCCGGGCGCGATGGAGGACGGCTGCGCGATCACTTCGACGCTGCTGCTCAAGGATACCGCACATCGCACGGTAGCTCCGGTGTTCACCAAGGGCGCAGGCATCGGCGAGCCGGCGCTTCAGGGCGGCGGCGATGTGATCATGGTGCCGGACCCGACCACGCTGCGCATCCTGCCCTGGGTAGCGGGCACGGCGTGGATGCTGTGCGACCTTTATTACACGGACGGTCGGCCGGTGGCGCATTCCACCCGGCGGCTGGCGCAGCAGGCCGCCGCCCGACTGGAGGAGCGCGGCTTTGAATTCGTCAGTGGGCTGGAGGTGGAATTTCACCTGACCCGGCTGACTGATCCCCGTCTCGAACTCAGCGATGCAGGCCAGCCCGGCACGTCGCCAGTGGTATCGCTGCTGCATCAGGGCTACGCCTATCTGACCGAGCAGCGCTATGACCGGATCGAGCCGATCCTCGACGTGCTGCGCGATCACTGTCAGGCGCTGGGCCTGCCGATCCATTCGCTCGAGATCGAGTTCGGGCCAAGCCAGGTGGAGTTCGTCTTCCGCCCGGGCACCGGCATCCAGCCCGCCGACGACATGATCCTGTTCCGCAACGCGGTAAAACAAATCGCGCGCCGCCACGGTTATCATGCCAGCTTCATGTGCCGCCCGCAGTGGAGCGAGGCGATGTCGAGCGGCTGGCACCTGCACCAGTCGCTGCGTGACCGCACAAGCGGCCGCAACCTCTTTGCGCGCGAGGATGGCCAGTATGGCCTGTCCGAGACGGGGCGGCACTTCCTTGCGGGCCTGCTGGCGGGTGCGCGGGCGGCAACGCCCTTCAGCACGCCCACGATCAACGGCTACAAGCGCTATCGCCCCAATTCGCTCGCGCCCGACCGGGTGGCCTGGGGCGAGGACAATCGCGGCGCGCTGCTGCGTGTCCTCGCGCGCGGTGCCCCCGGTGCAACGCGCATCGAGAACCGCATTGGCGAGCCTGCGGCCAACCCCTACCTCTATCTCGCTTCGCAGATGCTGACCGGGCTGGCCGGGATTGATGCCGGGGAAGAGCCGGTGGAGCCCGTCGATTCCCCCTACATCGCCGAGGCGGACCGCCTGCCGGAAAGTCTTGAGGCGGCGCTGAACGTGCTGGAGGCGAGTTCCATGATGGAAAGCGCATTCGGACGTGAATTCATCGATTATTTCGTCATGATAAAGAGAGCCGAAGTTGCCCGATACAACACTTCGGTTACCGATTGGGAGCAGAAAGAGTACTTCGATTTATTCTAGCATAAATATAAAATTGCAAAACAATGCAGGGCGAACACGACATTCTGGTTCTAGGAGGTTGTATGTTCAATAAATATACTAATCATGAGGGAAAAATCGCGATCCTGAGGGCTGGTTTGCTCGCAGGTGTCACGTTCGCTTCGGCGAGCTCGGTTCAGGTGTCGGCCGCTGAAGCGGAACCGGCGGTCGAGGACGGGGCTATCGTCGTCACCGCAACGCGTCGCGAGATGTCGCTGGACAAGGTTCCGGTGAAGATCGACGCGTTCAGCCAGTCGCAGATGGATCAGCGCGGCATGCGCTCGATCGACGACATTTCCCGTTACACGCCGGGCCTCCAGTTTACCAATACCGGCGGCGTTTCGGGCAATACCAGCAACAGCATCTCGATCCGGGGAATCTCCTCCGACGTCGGCGCCGCGACGACCGCGATCTACGTGGACGAAACGCCGATCCAGATCCGCAGCGTGGGCTACTTCGGCGGCAACGCCTTCCCCCGCGTGTTCGATCTTGAGCGTGTCGAAGTCCTCAAGGGTCCGCAGGGTACGCTGTTCGGCGCCGGTGCCGAGGGCGGTGCAGTGCGCTTCATCACGCCTGCGCCCAGCCTCGATAAAGTCTCGGGCTATGGCCGCGCCGAAGCTGCGACCACCGACAACGGCGCGCCGTCCTACGAAGTGGGTGCCGCAATCGGTGCACCGCTGGCACAGGATCTGGTGGGCTTCCGCCTGAGCGTCTCCCAGCGCCGCGACGGCGGCTACATCGACCGGATCAACGCCGTGACCGGCGATCTGGTGGACAAGAACGCCAACTGGCAGCGCACCACCGTGGTGCGCGGCGCGCTGGCCATCCGCCCGGTGCCCGAACTGACTATCACGCCTTCGCTGTTCTTCCAGAAGCAGTACCAGCCAGAGCGTAACCAGTACTGGGAACAGCACAGCGACATGGGCAGCGCGGACTACCGTTCGGGCAACACGATCTCCGAGCCGCTGCGCGACCGTTTCTACCTGCCTGCCGCCAAGGTGCAGTACTCCGGCGACAAGATCATGATCGTCTCGAACACCTCGTGGTTCGATCGCCGTCAGGTGGCAAGGCTGGACTATACCAGCTACTTGCGCGCGATCCGCACCGGCGATGCGGTCACGCCAGTCGCCACCCTGCGTCCGTCGGCGGCAACCGTCATCACCGCCCAGCGCAACTTCACGCAGGAACTGCGCGTGCAGTCGCAACCCGGCGGCCCGCTCGACTGGGTGGTAGGCTTTTACTATTCCAACCAGCGCCAGGTTTCGGACAACAAGACCACATCGTCCAACGTTGCCGCTGCTACAGGGGCCCTGAGCTACATCGATCTGGTCAATTCCAAGGACGAACAGATCGCGGGCTTCGTCAATCTGGACTACCACGTCGCGGACAAGCTGACCCTCAGCGCGGGCGTGCGTGTGTCGCAGATGAAGTTCTCGTTTACCGACGCCGCCGACGGCCCAGTCAACGGTGGCCCCAGCTATGTCGAGGGCAGCACCAAGGAAAATCCGGTCACGCCCAAGTTCGCCGTGGCGTATCAGGCGAACCCCGACCTGCTGGTCTATGCGAACGCGGCCAAGGGCTTTCGGCAGGGCGGTGCGCAAGGTCCGGTTCCGGCCGAATACTGCGCGTCCGATCTGGAATCGCTGGGTATCGAGAAGAGCCCCACGCGCTATGATTCCGATAGCGTCTGGAGCTTCGACGGCGGTGCCAAGGGTACCTTCATGGGCGGCCGCATGCATCTTGACGCCAATGCCTACTGGATCAAGTGGAGCAACATCCAGCAGCCGGTCAACCTGCCCACCTGCGGCTTCCAGTATATCGCCAATCTGGGCAAGGCGAACAGCCGCGGCCTCGATCTCGTGCTCGACTTCCGGCTTGCACCGGGCTTGAGCGTGGGCGGCAACCTCGGCTTCAACCGCACGACCTTTGCCGAGGACGTAGAAGGCAGCGGCGGCTCGCTGCTTGCCGCCAAGGGTGAGCGCATCGGCGGTCCGCAGTGGACCGGCGCGGTGTTCGGCCAGGTGGAATTGCCCGTTTCGGAATCGATCGACGCATACCTCCGCGCCGACACGACTTTCCGCAGCAAGGGCGTCATGCGCAACGAGGATACCTTTAGCTACGATCCGGGGCTTACCGCCACGAAGTCGGGCGCGGTCGTCTCGGCGAGGCTGGGCGCGAAGATGGCGGCGTTCGATCTCTCGATCTTCGCCAACAATATCTTCAACGACAGCAAGCCCCTGTCGCGCACGCACGATCTGACGGGTTCGGCGCTGTACTATGACTTCTCGAACCGTCCGCGCACCCTTGGCCTGACGCTGACCTATCGTCAGTAATCGCCGCGCTTGCCGTATTGGAACAACGACCGGGCCACGATGGGAAAACCGTTGAAGGTAACTACTCTTACACGTCGTGGCTTTGTTGCCAGTACTGCAGCACTGGCTTTGGCCCCAACGGTCCGCGCCGCTACTCCTTCGCTTATGGTGAAGACGGCGGCGGGGCGGATCGAGGGGGAGAGCTTGCCGCAAAGCGGCGTGCGCCGCTGGCTGGGCATTCCTTACGCACGGCCCGCATCCGGTGCTTTGCGCTGGCGTCCGCCGCAGCCGGTTGTGCCCTGGACCGGCATTTTGCGCGCGGACCGCTTTTCTCCCAGCCCCTGGGCCGCACCCGAAACCGGCAAGAGCGTCTACACGCTGCGCGGGCCTGCATCGATGGGCGAGGACTGCCTGTCGGTGAACGTCTGGGCGCCGTCCACGCCTTCTGAAAAACCGCATGCTGTGATGGTGTGGATTTACGGTGGGGCCTTCGTCGGCGGCACCAGCGACAACCCGCTTTACGACGGCGAGGCGCTGGCGCGTGAAGGCGTTGTCTTCGTCTCGATCAATTACCGCGTGGGCATTCTGGGGTTTTTTGCCCACCCCGAACTCGTCGCCGAATCCGCCGAAGGCATATCGGGCAATTACGGCCTCATGGACCAGATCGCTGCCCTGCGCTGGGTGCAGGAGAACATCGCCGCGTTCGGCGGCGATCCGGGCAATGTGACGATCCTTGGCCAGTCCGCAGGAGCTTTCAGTGTCGGCTTTCACCTTGTCATGCCGCAGTCGCGCGGAATGTTCCACCGCGCCATCGCGCAAAGCGGTGCGCCGATGGGCAAGCCGTCCGGCTACATCCTGCTGGGGGAGCGCGAGGCGATGGAGCGCGCCGGCCTCGATTTCGCCAAGGAAGTCGGCGCTACCAGCCTGGCGGACCTGCGCGCGATGCCGGCCCCTGCGCTCGTCGAGGCCAATTCCCGTGCATGGCGGTTCTATCCGCAGATAGACGGACACTATGTGCCCGAACATCCTTTCACCATGGTCATGGCCGGGCGTCACGCCGCCGTGCCGGTGATCGTGGGGCGCAACCGCGATGAAGGCACGATGTTTGCCGCGCTCGGTGGCGGCACCGTGCAGGGCCTGCGCAGCGAAATCGCCGCCGAATATGGCGCGCGGGCGCAGGAGGCGTTCGCCTTCTACGATGCGGCCGACGATGGCGCGGCGGAGCGGCAGGGCCACACTGCCATGGGCGACATCATCTTCAACTGGAACGCCGCTGCTCTGGCGATCGCATTGGCGACATCCGGACGCTCGCCGGTCTACTCCTATCAGTTCGAATACAGCGGTACGGTCCCTGCCGCCGCGCGCTTTGCTGAGGGTACGGGCGCGCAGCTTGGCGCGTTCCACGGATCGGAGATCGGTTTCGCGCTGCGCACCCAGCCCGCGCGGGGCCTGGGCCTCAGCAGCGAGCAACGCGCGCTGATGGACCGGATGAGCGGGTGGTGGACCCGCTTTGCCCGCACCGGAAATCCCAATGCCGCATCGCAGGCGGACCATTGGCCGCAGTACGTCCCTGGCAAGGAAACGGTATGGTACATCGGCAGCAAGGCAGCGCATACGGGCCCCGTGCCGGACCTCGACCGGCTTGCGGTTCTGGGCCGGGCCATGGACAACACAATTCTCGAACGCGCCTGACTGGCATCTGTGGAGACCAAGATGGCAAACCTCACAACAGGCCCCGCAACAGGCGATAATCCCGAAGGCCCGCAGATTGACTGGCTGCTGATCGCGCTGGTCTACCTCGCCACTGTCGCCAGCATGGCCATGGTTGGCGTGGTCGCCGCGTTGACCGGAGACCTTGGCGAGGCCCTGCATGTGGCGGGCAGCGAAGTGGGCATGGCGCTGGCGATGTTCTCGCTGCCCTCGGCAGTGGGCGGCGTGTTCTGCGGCGGGCTGGTCGACCGGACAGGGGCGAGGGCCGTCATTGTCGTCTCGGCGCTGTTCTGTGCAGGGGGCGCAGGCGTTGCTGCGCTGGGGCAGAGCCTTGGCGTGCTGCTGCTGGCGCTGGCCATCGGCGGCATCGGTTTTACCGGGATCAGCGTTGCCGCCCCGGCGCTGCTGGTCAGCGCCACTGCCGGTCGGCGGCAGGTGCGCGCGATGTCGCTGTGGTCTACGTATGCGCCCACCGGCTTTGCCATGGGCCTGCTGCTGGCAGCGCCGTTCGCGGGAACCGGACGCTGGCAGCCCGCGCTGCTGCTGTACGGAGCGATCATGCTGGCACTGTTCGCGGGCCTGCTGGCGCTGCCCCGCGTCCAGACCGCTGCAATGCCCCACTGGCGCGTGCAGCTACGCGATTTCGCTGGAGTGTTTCGCGAACGCAAGGTCGTTCTGCTGGCGCTGGCCGTGGCGGTACCTTCCGCGTTGTCCTATGGCACCAGCCTGATCTCGCCTTCCTATCTGGCGCATGTGCATGGCACCTCGATCGGGGCATCGGCCACGGTGGTGGCGGCGATCAAGGGCGTGGCGATGGTGCTGTGCGGACTTCTCACGGGCGTGCTGCTGACAGGAAGCCTCGACCGCAAGGTGCTGTTCATCGGCTTGGCGCTGCTTGGGGCGGCTTCGCAGTGGATGCTGTTCTGGCCCGGTTCGGGCTTTGCCGTTGCCGCGCTTGGCCTGTTTGGCTGGCTCGTGGCGTTCAGCGGCATGGGTGCAGTGGCGATGGCGCAGCTTTCCACCGTGGTGACCAGCCCGAGCCGCAGCGGCGCGGCCTCGGGCCTGATCGGGCAGGGCATCTCGATCCTCTCATTCCTGGCGCCATCGATCTATTTCGGCATGACCCGGTGGATCGGTTTCGTCCTGATCGCCTGCGCCGGGCTGGCGCTTGCCGTGCTGGCCCTGCCGGTCACGCGCGGCACGACCGCCGCGGCCCCGACCTGAGATAGCGCATGACCGACATCAAACGCCTTTTCGTCCTGCTCTGCGGCTTCGAGATCTTGCCCAAGACAATCTCGACCCGCGATCTTGGCAGCCGCTTCATTCTCAGCGAGCCCGTGTGCGCTTACCTGCTGGACACCGCATCGGGCTGGGTGCTGCTCGATGCCGGGCTGAACCCGGACAACATCGACGATCCGGTGCGACGCGAGGCCTGCTTCTCCCGGCATGGCATGACCGCCCCGATCGTCCGCGCCGCGCACCGTATGGAGACGCAGCTCGAACAGATCGGCATCGGCTTTGCGGATATCGGCTGGGTCATTCTGTCGCACCTGCACTTCGATCACTGTGGCTATCTGGACCGCCTGCGCCATGCGCGCATCAGCGTTCAGGAGGCGGAATACATGGTGGCGTTCGGCGCACATCCCGGACCCGCCTATATTCGCTCGGACTACGACCTGACCGGGCTCGACTGGGACATGCGCAGCGGCGACTGGACGGCGATGCCCGGCCTGACACTTCTGGACACGCGCGGCCATACGGCGGGCCATCAGTCGGCGCTGCTGGAACTGCCCGAAAGCGGGCCCATCATCCTGCCATTCGACGCGGGCGATCTGGCCGAGAATTTCGAGTTGGAAATACTGCCGGGGGAGTCCTGCGACGATGCCGCCGCCCTGGGCGCTATCCGCCGGCTGAAGCAACTCCGCGAGACAATGGATGCCGGTATGCTGCTGTTCCACGATCCCGTCGCCATCCAGCAGATGCGGCTTGCCCCGGAATGCTATGATTGATGCTATGACTGAAAAGCGCCGGGTTTGAAGCGTGTCTCGCTCGGCTTTTCGATTTTCCTATAGGAAAGATGCAGGAAGGGCTTTGTGCTTCCTGTCAGCGGATTGAGGGATGCATATAGGTAGACACCGGGCGTGCCTCTGCGGCAGTCGGGTCGTAGGAAATCGACAGTACCCTGGCATCCGCGTTCCCAATGGAAATATACAGATGCTTCATGCTGCTGTCGAAGTAAGCGCTCTCACTCTGATCCAGGCGAAGCGGAGTGTAGTGCTCGGTGTGAATTTCGATCGAACCGGACAAGACATAAACGAACTCTTCACCGTTGTGCTGGCTCCAGTGGTCAAATTCGTCTATGGAGCGGGCGCGGATTACCATTTCGAATGGGATCATCGCCTTCTTGGAAATTTCGCTGGAATGGACCCGGTAGTCGTACTGGTCGCTTGTGAAGCGCTCGCCCTCATCGGTCCGCGTCGTTGTCTTGCGGCCGGAAAGCTGGCTTTTCTCGCCCGACGAAACGATATCCTCGATGCCGATCGCCAAGGCGTCGCATACACGCTTCAATATGTCATAAGAAACGGAAATTTGGGCATTCTCGATCTTCGACAATGTGGATAGCGAGATTTGCGCACGCGCGCTAATTTCTGCGAGCGTTGCATTTTGCTCGCGCCGTATGAAGCGTAGTCTCCGGCCCATTGCTTCCGCGTCGTTGACCTGTTGATTCCGCATCACGTACTTCGCCACCTGCTACCGGAAAATTTCTTTCCTAAAGGCTCATTGCACGGGATTTATCCGCACGCAAAGACTCAATGTGCAATCCATGTCCGCAGGGATGCGAAGTCGAACGCGGAACCGGCAATCTCATTCTGGCACATCGCGATGCCGTATGGAGGCCGTCCACCCAAACGACCTCACTTACCCCTGCCTCACCTATCGCTGATAAGCACTGTCGCTTTAGGGTCTTGGACCATCATAAAAATGCCGGAGCGTCGTTCGAACTAGTCGGGGGTTTCTCCTCCACGCTGACTTTCGGTAGCGCTGTTCACCGCGTCGTCTGCACCGCTGTGATTGCTGAAGAAACTAAGCGCCAACAAGCCTGACCCGACAATAATGGAAAAGAACACGCCCATGCCCGTGGCAGTCACGATGACAAAATTAAGCGGGGTGAACATCCCGATATAAGCGACAGCGGCAACGCTGGCGACGATCGCGACAGCGACGATCAAGCGCATCATGCGCCGGAAATCTTGCCTTGCTTTTTCATTAGGGTTGTTCATCATCGTATCTCCTGCTGTTCGAGCCGCACCAGTCCGCGTTCCAGATCGGCAATAAGGTCACTCGCGCTTTCCAGCCCGATATGCAGCCGCACCAGATGACCTTCGTCCGTCCACCGCGTCGCCGAGCGGAGCGTCCGCGGATCTACAGTCATCGCCAGACTTTCAAATCCGCCCCAACTGTAGCCGATCGTAAACAGGTCCAGACCGTCAATCATGGCCGCCACGGCATCGCCCGAGCAGGTTTTAGTTACGAATGAGAGCAGGCCGGTGGCACCCGCAAAATCACGCCGCCACAGTTCGTGGTCCGGATGCGAAGGCATGCCGGGGTAGAGGACTCGGGCGACCTCCGGCCGCGTTTCCAGCCACCCGGCGATAGCCAGTGCGTTCTCCTGATGACGGGCTAGCCGGACATCGAGCGTGCGAAGGCCGCGTAGCGCCAGCGTCACATCGTCGGGACCAATAAACTGGCCCAGTTGAAAATGGACGTCACGCACCTTCTCCCAAGCGCTCGGGCCGCAGGCAATCGTGCCCAGCAATGCGTCGGAATGGCCGACCAGATATTTGGTGCCGGCCATGATCGAGATGTCGGCCCCCAGCGCCAGCGGTTTGAGGTAGAGCGGCGTCGCCCAGCTATTGTCCATCAGCACTAGCGCGCCGCGATTATGCGCGACGGCGGCAATGGCGGGGATGTCCTGGATTTCGAACGTGTGAGAGCCGGGGGATTCAGTGAACACGGCCTTTGTTTCTGGGCGGAACAGATCAGATATGCCGGCACCAATCCGAGGGTCATAATAGCTGGTACCGATCCCCATGCGCCGTCCAGCCGTGTCGCAGAAATGGCGCACGGGGCCATAGACGCTGTCTGGAACGAGCAGATGGTCGCCGGCTCCACACACGGCAAGGATAGCGGTAGTGCAGGCGGCTAGTCCAGAAGGACACAGCACCGTGCCGACCGCGCCTTCCAGCGCGGAAACGGCCTCGCACAGCGCGCTCGTCGTAGGATTTCCCCAGCGACCATAGCGATAGGGTTGTTTTCCGTTGACCATCGTCGCGACGCTCGGAAAGGCAACGGTGGAACCACGATAGATGGCCGGGTTCACAAAGCCGTGATGCACGGCGGGGTCGATCCCGGCATGGGCCAATAGCGTGATGTCAGTCTGGGCGTCGGTCACTAAGCATCTCCAAGGAGGGCTATTATTTAGCCTAAACTGCAGATAATTAGGTTTCGAAGTGCGACCCGATTGACAGCAATCGTGGAATAAAATTAACTGCTGCCCATGTTCAAACTCGATCGGACCGACCGCGCGATCCTGACCGCGCTTCAGATCGATGGGCGAATCAGCAACAGCGACTTGGCGAAGCAGGTCGGCATTTCGGCGCCCGCCTGTTGGAAGCGGCTGAAGCGCTTGGAAGACCAGTTTGTCATAGCTTATGGGGCGCGGATGAACTTAAAGGCCTTGGGGTTCGGCCTGTTCGCTTTCATCTCGATCATGCTCGACGATCATTCTGAAGCGGCGATGAGCGCGTTCGAGGCTGCCGTCTCGGCGATGCCCGAGGTGATCGGCTGTCACAATGTATCGGGGAAATACGACTATTTGCTCCAAGTCGTGGCCCATGACATGGAGGACTTTCACGAGATTGCGATGCGACGTATCCGAGCGATTGGCCATATCAAGGAAATCTACACCCACTTCTCGATCCGCGAGATCAAGCAGTCAGGTAGTCTGCCTCTCTGACATTACTTGGAAGGATGATGATGGCGCAACCAACGCTGCACCTCGAAACTCTGGCCCTTCACGCCGGATAGCAAGCCGATCCGGCCACCGGTTTTCTGGCACTGCCCGTCCATCAGGCCACCTGCTACCAGTTTCGCGATGCCGGTCACGCCTTCGCGCTGATGGGATTTGGTGACCTGCCTCCTGGCGGTCCCTCGCTCATTCAAAATCGTCAGCTATACGGTGACGTCGCGGCCATGGGCAGTGCTTCCCCGCGGGCCGGCGAAGCAACCTGATGTAGGTTTGCCAAAACGCGATTGCGATAGCGTCGCGTCGTTATTCCAAGCTTTCAGTTACCGGGTAGGTCTATCAACCGCTTCGCGCCAGTTCCTCGAAATAGGCCCGCAACGTGCGGGGCTCGCGGCCGAGGATGGCGCGCAACGCAAGCGGGCTGCCCAACAGACCAGCGTGGTCGTAATGGGCGAACATGGTGATCATGTCGCGCGGCGCATGCGTCATGGTTGAACGGTCGATCGTGCCGATTCCAATCTTGCGTTCGAGAACCTCGGTGAGCATCGCGGCAAGATCCGCGCGGGCGTGGATGCCAGGCGCGCATAGCTCGAAGGTGCCGTAGGCGAGACGGTCCTCGGTGAACGCGATGGCCGCCACCTCGGCGACATCGCGGTAATCGACGCGGCTGAACCGGGTTTCCGGGGCGAAGGGCTCGGCTATTATGCCAGTCTCCACGATGTCGCCCCAGGACTGGGCGTAGTTCTGAAACAGCATGGTCGGATGCAGGATGGTGTAGTCCAGCGCCGATTTCACCAGCGCCCGTTCGACCGGAGCCTTGGCCGCATGGTTGGGTAGGTCGAGGATCGGATGGATGACTGACGAGAACACAAACTTGCGGACCCCGGCGCGCTCGGCGGCCCCGACGATGTTAAGGCCAAGCTGCACCTCGTTCGGCTCGAACACCGGACCGATGTGGAAGACGCCATCGACGCCTTCAAGGGCAGCGTACAGGGTCTCGGGATCGGCTAGATCAGCGATGGCCACTTCGTCAGCGCCGCGATCCCTGGCGAGTGGCGTTTGATCTGGCTTGCGGACAAGCGCGCGCACGACCGCGTCACGTTCGAGAAGAGCAGGAACGACAAGGCCGGCGGTTTCGCCGACGGCGCCTATGACAAGAATCTTCATGAGCTTAATCCTTGTTCGGGTCAGCGGTGGCTGTTCATGCGCTCGAACAGCGCTTCGCCCATCTGGCGCGTCTGGGCGGCGATGCCGATCAGGACTTCGTCCTTGCCTGCGGCAAGCTGCGCAAGTGCCTCGCTGGCGAAGTCTTCCGGGGTGACAATCATCCGGTTCGCGGCGCCGTCGCTGCGAATGCCACCGCCAAGGCCGGTATCGACGATCGGCGGGGCAAGCTCGATTACGCGCACGCCGGTCGCCTTCAGCTGATGTCTCAAGCTGAGCGTGAAAGAATGTAAGGCGGCCTTGGTGGCGCAATAGACGGGCACATCGGCCATCGGGGAAAAGGCCAAGCCCGACGTCACATTGACGATGCAGGCGTCGGCTCGCTGGCGCAGCGCCGGCAGCAGGTCTGCGATCAGATGTATCGGGGCAGTGAGGTTGATTGCCACTTCCTGGTCGAGGCTATCGATGGCGGAATTGGTGGTGAAGTCGCGGCGCGCCTGCACGCCGGCATTGTTGATCAGCACATTGAGCGTAGGATGCTCAGTGCTTAGCCATTCGACCATGGCGCGGCGGCTGTCGTGATCCGCCACATCGCAGATGCGCGTGACCAAGGCCGGCACTTGCGTCTTGGCCTTCTGCAGAGACGCCTGGCTGCGTCCGCATATGATCACCTGATTGCCTTCGGAGAGTCTTTGGGCGAGTTCCAAGCCGATGCCTGTCGCGCCGCCGGTGATGAGGATGGTGTTGCCTGAGAGTTTCAACGTCGTGCTTCCTTCTCGATGAGCTAGGAAGGTGCGCCGACGACGACATCGGGTTATCAGCGGACACACCTCTTGCGCCGGCAAGCCGGCTCAGGTGTCGCGGATACCCCCGAAGGGAAGAGTTGCCGCCTATCAAGGACGACGACCGGGCTACCATCCGGTCAGCACTCTTTCGACAGAAATGCCTTCTATCAGGATACTCCCGACCCTGCAATCGGCTGCAGACCGGATGCTGTTCACGGCAAGATGTTGCGCGGCGCTTTATTTCAGCCCGACCGCGTGATGGCAGGCTGATGCCGAGGTGTCGCTCGTCGAGATGCAAACAGGATTGGCGTAAATCCGCGTGAGGGCCATTCAAACCTTGATTGAAGGCTTGCCGAACTCGAGGAGTACGGGCCGTGCAAGACGCTCAACCTTCGAGGCTGGAGGGAAGCTCGGCGGCAAGCACGTCGATCGCGAGGCGGGAGCGAAGCGGTAGATACCGGGTGGCCGGCCACACCGCATGACATTCCATCGATACTCTGGGACGCTCTGACCAGAGTTCCACGAGCTCGCCCTGGCGTATGCGGTCCCGGATGAGCCAATAGGGGAGCCATGCCAAACCCATGCCATCGACGGCCGCGTTCGCAATCACCTCGAGGTCGTCGAAACGCAGCCTAGAGGTAACGGCCATGTCGATCAGTGCACCGGTTGCATCGGGCACCTGCCAGGCAAGGCTATGGCCGCTGCGCCAATAGGCCAGAAGGTCGTGATTGGCGAAGTCACCAAGCGAGCCAGGTTCTCCTCGGGTGAACAGATATTGCGGGGCAGCGCATAGGACCTTGCGTTGACTGACCAGACGGCGCGCGCGCAGAGCCGAACTGTTGCCCAAAGGCCCGTTTCGCACGGCAAGATCGAAGCCGTCGGCGATCAGGTCGATCTGGCGATCGCTGAAGCTTAACTCAAGTTCCAGCCTCGGATGCTGGCGCGCAAAATTTATGAGGATGGGCGCAACGCAATGCCGGCCAAAAAGGACGGGGAGCGAGACGCGCAATCGTCCGGCGACTTCGCGGCGGCCGGATTCCAGAAGGGCCTCGCCAGCGCGCAATTCCTCAATCGCGCGGACGCAACGCTCATAATATTGCTGACCGTCTTCCGTCAGGCATTGCGTTCTGGTGGTTCGTTGGAACAGCCGGACGCCGAGGCGCTCCTCAAGGCGCGCGACGGCTTTTCCCACCGCTGATCGGGTTAGCGACAACCGCTCGGCTGCTTTCGCGAAGCCACCGGCTTCAACGGCCTCGACGAACACCTGCACGCCATCGAACCTATCTCGCATCTCTTGGTGTCCCCGCCGCTCACAGACCAATTGTAGAATTAGAAGAACCATTGTGTAGAAATAACAGTTCTGATGTCATTCCAAATTCTACGATATAAGCGCCACATGCCAAAGGATTTTCGGAGGCGACGGGCAGGAGGGACTGGCCCCGCGGAGCGTGACGAATGCCCCATCATTGCAATGAAGGAAGGGCACCTAATTGCTGATATTCGATTGTACATACCGGTGGCCATGGCCACGTCTCGCGGATGGCAAGAGCCGTTGCAATAGGCGCCAGGGAGACTTTCGGCCCAGATGCAAGGCGCGACACCTTTGTTGACGGCGCGGTCGACCGGGCCGTTCCGGAAGCCAGGGATGCGATCGTCTTCAGCTAGTCGGCTTATTAGGGCATGATCCATGCGCGCTTCAAGCAGGTCTTCGAGGACTTCTGGAAAATGACCTCGTTCGAGCAGGGGCGGCCTGACAACATTGCGGCGGGTTTCAAGAATTCATGTGCGCAGCACGGCGGCAAGCCGAACTCGCTGGTGTCGATCGCGCCGTTTGCAGCCCAACACGGCCTGATCTGCGTTGGTCTGGACATAATGCCGGGTTATAGCAGCATCGGTAGCACCGACGTTCTCAACCGGTATGGCAGTTGCCTCGGCGTTATGACGCAATCCAACAATGACCAGTGCGCCGATGTGACGCCGATCCGCAGTGATCTGGATACCGCGTCCTACGTCTGCAAGCGCATCGTACTGACCACCGACCGCTTCACGCCGGTCTGAATTCCGCAAGCGCGACCCCAAAAGGAGCCTGATCGTGAAACTGCTTTGCCTCGACATACCGCAGCCCGGCGCGACGATGGAAAAATACGCACCCCATATGCAGGACGAAGCGCGTCACGCCTGGCAAATGTATAAGGGCGGCATCATCCGCGACATCTACTTCCGTCAGGACCGTCCAGGCGTCGCGGTGATCGCCGAAGCTGAGTCCGTCGAGGCCGCCAAGGTCGCTTTGGCTGAATTCCCTCTCGCCAAGGCGGGGCTCATCGACTGGGACGTCATCCCGCTCGGTCCTTTCACCAACTGGGAATCGCTGTTCGCCCCGAACAACCTGTGATCAAGGCGGCAAGGCTGATCTGGACATTATGTAATCCGCGCTCTCTCTGTCTTCGCGATCCAGGGCTTCGCGTCGGCTGAATGCATTGGCGCTCTGATCTGGATCGAAAAGGACCTTCGATGATCAAGGACGTCACTTTCGAGAACAAAGGTGTGCGGATTGCCGGGCACCTCCACCTTCCACATGGCTTTGGCGAAGATAGGAAATATCCGGCTCTCGTCGGGGTTCATCCGGCGGGCGGCGTCAAGGAAAAGACCATCGGTCTCTACGCGCAGAGGCTCGCATCCTTCGGCTTTGTGGTGGTGGTCTACGCCTCCTCCTTCCAGGGCGCGAGCGGAGGCGAGCCCCGCTTGCTGGAAGACCCGGCGACGCGCGTGGAAGACGCCCGTTGTGCAGCGGATTTTCTTACCGTCCAGCCAATTGTGTACATCGAGCGCATGGGCGTATTCGGCGTCTGTGCCGGGGGCGGATATGCGCTGGCCGTGGCGCAGACCGAACGCCGGTTCAAGGCTGTGGCGGGTATAAGCGCCACGCCGATGGGCGAGGCGGCCCGAAGCTTCTTCGGCTTTCCGATTCCGCCTGCAGACTTGGTGAAATCGCAGGAGGCCGCAGCAGGGCAAAGAACGGCAGAGGCCAATGGTGCGCCTGCCGTCTACATCCCCTTCGTGCCCGAAATGCTCGTAGACATCGACGACAACACACCGACTATTTTGCGCGTAGGGTACGACTATTACCGGACGCCCTGCGGCCAGCATCCGAATTCCAAGGGCCGTTTCCTGATGACCAGCATGGACAAGATGCTGGCATTTTTTGACCTTCCCGCCGATCCCGACCTTGCTGACGCAGCGTTCGCTGCTCATCGCCGGAAGCGAAGCGGACACGAAGATCTACAGCGATCAGGCCTATGACCCGGCACCGGGACCAAAGGAACTGTTCGTCGTCGATGGAGCAACTCACATCGCTCTCTATGACGTGCCCCAATATGTGGACCAGGCCGTCGGAAAGCTGGCGACGTCCTTCGGACAATTGTGAGCGGCCGG
This sequence comes from Novosphingobium sp. 11B, assembly GCF_054589055.1. Lineage (NCBI taxonomy): Bacteria > Pseudomonadati > Pseudomonadota > Alphaproteobacteria > Sphingomonadales > Sphingomonadaceae > Novosphingobium > Novosphingobium sp. 11B. The sequence continues at coordinate 34,393 of NZ_BAAILP010000058.1, forward strand.
ACGCAGCGGCCGAACTGTAGGCCGTACGCACTCGCGCCAAAGGAAAAAAGGAACAGACGATCATGAATGCATTGGGCTTTGCAGCGCAATCAGCCACGGCTCCACTCGAACGCTTCGCTTTTGAACGGCGCGCTCCGCGCCCGGACGACGTGGCGATCGATATTCTTTATTGCGGCGTCTGTCATACAGACGTCCATCTGGCCCGCAACCATTTCGGCTTCACGACCTACCCGATCGTGCCGGGCCACGAAATCATCGGCCGGGTCCGCGAGGTCGGCAGCGCCGTCTCCCGCTTCAAGGCGGGCGACATGGTCGGCGTCGGCTGCATGGTCGACTCCTGCCAGCACTGCAAGCCCTGCCTGAGGGGGTGGGAGCAGGATTGCGTCGAGGGGCCGACCTTTACCTATGCGAGCCGCGATCGTCGGGACGGCAGTGTCACTTATGGCGGCTATTCGGATTCGATCGTCGTGCATGACAAGTTCGTGCTGTCCCTGCCTGACGGGCTGGACCCGGCAGGCGCGGCCCCGCTGCTATGCGCGGGCATCACGACATGGTCACCGTTGCATCGCTGGAAGGTCGGGAAGGACAGAAAAGTCGCAGTGATCGGTCTCGGTGGCCTCGGTCATATGGCGCTGAAGCTCGCCAAGGCGCTCGGCGCCGACGTCACGCTGTTCACCCGCTCGGCCGGCAAGGAGGAGGATGCCTTCCGCCTTGGGGCCGACCATGTCGTGCTCTCCAGCGATCCCACGCAGATGAAGGCAGTCGCAGGGCGTTTTGATGTGATCATCGACACGGTCCCCTATGATCACGACGTCAATCCGTACATGCCGACGCTGGCGCTCGAGGGCGTGCTGGTCCTCGTCGGCTACATGGGACCGCTTGGCACGCCGGTGAATGCCGGAGGCGTCGTGCATGGCCGCCGGGCAATCTCCGGATCCTTTATCGGCGGCGTGCCGGAAACCCAGGAGATGCTCGATTTCTGTGGCAAGCACGGCATCGTCTCGGACGTTGAGATTATCCCCATCCAGAAGATCAACGAAGCCTATGAGCGCATGTTGGAGAGCGACGTGAAGTATCGCTTCGTCATCGACATGGGCTCGCTTAAAGAAGAGCAAGGAGCGTGAAGCCCATGAATGACACCATCAAGCCTGTCCTGTGCGTAGTCACCAGCCATCCGATCCGCGGTGACAGCGGTGAGCCGACCGGCTTTGCCATGGTCGAGCTGACCCATCCGCTCGAGGTCTTCGACAAGGCCGGCATCTCCTATGAAATCGCCTCGATCCGCGGCGGGCATCCGCCGATCGACTTTTTCGACCTGTCCGATGCCGCGAACGCCCATTACTGGAAGGACAAGAACTTTCGTGCCGCGCTCGCTGACACGCCGCTGCTGAAGGATATCGATCCTTCCCGTTATTCAGCGGTGTTTTTTGCTGGCGGTCACGGCACGATGTGGGATTTTGCCGACGACAAGGCCGTGCAGAAGGTCATTCGCGAGATCTGGGAAGCTGGCGGTATTGTCTCGGCGGTCTGCCACGGCCCGGCTGCCTTGGTGAACGCGAAACTGTCGGATGGCAGCTATCTCATAGCCGGCAAGAAGCTCGCCGCATTCACGGACGAGGAAGAGGCCGAGGTCAATTACACCAACGTTGTTCCCTATCTGCTCGCCACGACGCTCAACAAGCAAGGCGCACTGCTTCAGCCTGCGGCTAACTGGTCCGAAAATGTCGTAACCGATGGACGGCTTGTCACCGGCCAGAACCCGGCTTCGGCACATGGCGTCGGCGAGGCTATCGTTGCGCAGCTTATCAAGGCCTGATCGGCCCTCGTCAGCCTTCCCGAGTGTCGCAGGGGTAGGGCGGTTTCGCTACAGCGAAGCCTCCCACTTCAATCGACGGGATGAAACCGCATGTCGCGGGAGGAGTAGACCATGAAGATTATCGCGATCGAGGAGCATGTGCTTCCCGATGCCGTCAAAGAGGCCTGGAGCACGATCCCCGGGGCAGACGATGGAACGCTCGGGCTCAATCCTGGCATTATCGGCGAACGGCTTGCTGATCTGGGTGCAGCCCGTCTCGCGCTGATGGATGAGACGGGCGTCGATGTGCAGGTTCTTTCTCTGACGACGCCAGGCCTCAACAATCTGGGTGGCCGTGGGGTGGAGCTTGCCCGCCACACGAACGATCTCCTCGCCGCAACCGTCGCCGCCAATCCTTCGCGGTTTCAGTTTCTTGCCGCGGTACCCTCAGCCGATCCCGCGGCCTCAGCCCGCGAGTTGGAGCGGGCGGTCAAGGAACTCGGCGCGAAAGGCGCGATCCTCTACGGCCGGGTTGGCGCGAAGAACCTCGACGATGCCATTTTCGAGCCCACATTTGGCTGCGCCGCCGAGCTTGGTGTGCCGCTGTTGATCCATCCCCAGATACCGCAATTCAGTGTGCGGGATGCCTATTACAGCGGGTTCAGCGCGCCCGTCGACCTCGCCTTGTCAACCTTTGGTCTGGGCTGGCATTTTGAGGCGGGTATGCAGTTCGTACGCATCGTGCTGTCGGGCGTCTTCGATCGCCATCCTGACCTTCAAGTCATCCTTGGCCACTGGGGCGAGCTGGTGATCTTCTATCTCGAGCGCCTCGTCATGCTCGATCGAGTGTCTGGACTCCAAAAGCCTTTCCTGGAGTATGTCCGCAGCAATCTTTATTTGACGGCGAGCGGCATGTTCAGCAGGCGCTATCTCCAACAAGCCGTCGATGCCGTCGGTGTCGAGCGGATCTTGTTCTCGACGGACTTTCCCTATCAATATCGGCCAGGCGGAGATGCCCGAGGGTTTATTGAGAGCCTTGCGCTCGACCAGAACGATAAGGCGAGCTTCGCACACGCGAATTGGGAACGGCTCACGGGGACCGTTGGGACGACCACGCAAGTTTGATAGGTTCTGTAGCAAACGTTGGATTCAGCCTACGAGCGCGGTCCTACGCGGCGACGCGATCGCGCCCGGCCAGTTTGGCGGCGTAAAGCCGTCGATCCGCGCGATCGACCGCATTGCTCAACGCTGTATCCTCGGTCTTGACTTCGGCCAGCCCGATGCTGACGGTCCAGGGGATCGGGCCAGAGGCGCTCGCTGCATTTCGGACGTTCTGCACCAGCATCTGCGCTGCGCGCGGCGAAGCGTCAGGCATGATGACGAGGAATTCGTCCCCGCCCATCCGGACGACGTGCGCGGCGGACTCCAACTCACTGTTGAGGCTGGCGGTAACCAGCACACGAGCGAGAGCGACGAGCGCGGCATCCCCTGCCGCGTGACCGAAACGATCGTTGACGGACTTGAAGAGGTCAATGTCGATGTGCGCCAGCCAGGTCCCGGGCCGAAGGAAACCGGAATGCATCTGGGCAAGCCACGCGCGGTTGAAGACACCGGTCAACCCGTCGCGCCAGGCGTTTTCGCGCATCGCAGCGAGCGCAGCCTCGGCGGGCATGGCCAATAGCCCCACATTCAGAAGCATGAGCAGGAGTTGGTCCGAAAGCAGGGCCACCACCGCTAGTGTGGTAGGCTCGGCGAGGTGCAGGATCTCCCCAGCAATCGCGAAGAGATAGCAGGGCAGATAAGCAAGTAGCGAAATGCCGGCGATGCGCCCCCCATAGCCGTCCGGGACGGCGCAGACGGCCTGACGGATGACATCGGCGCCGAACAAGCCCATTCCCAGCGCAAGGCCGAAAGCCGCAAGCAACTGCTCGCTACGCGCCAGCATGGAAATCCCCAGAGAGCCCGCGATGTGAGGCAGCAGGAACCCGATCAGCGTCACGGCGGGTGGAATACTCATCCACCAGCGCCACAGCGGTCGTCCAGCGAACAGCCGCATCCCTGTAACTAACGGAATGTTGGATGCGGTAAGCGCCGCCACCAGCAGGGACCGAATGAGCACGTCCTCTGGCCGGTTTATCCACTCCAGGCCGGCCAGCGGGACGCAGTATAGCATCAGGCTCGCGGCCCAATGAAGGTAATGCAGGCGGTCCCTGCGCCCCCGCCAAAGCGACAGGAAGATGACGACGAAAGTCACCGAGGCAAGCGCGCTGCACAAGCGCAAGGTGGGAAGGTCAATGGCGGGTAGCATCTGCAGCACTCGCGTACATCCAAATGCCTAACAATGGCTTCACCTTTGCGAAATTTCCTGAGCACTTCCCGATTAGGTGGCGAGACCGGAACGGATTTCTCCTTTTGCGGGTTGCACAGGCTTTTGGATCTGGGGTGGGTTCCCGCATGGCTTGGGGCGATGCCCTCGACGCTTAGATTAGCGGCAATCAACTGGGTGCGTTACCGAGCAGCATCAACCGTCTGGGCAGGACATCCGGCGGCTCAGGTAGCTCGACAGTGGCGCGGTGAAAGCCTGGCAGGATCGCGACTTCGTCAAGCGGCTCGCTGGTCTCCTAGATGATCGTTAGCGACAGACCCTGTTCGTTTGGGATGATCACGAACTGGACGGCACTGGCCTGCGCAAATGGGGACAGGTCGAGTTTGGCGATCTCGGTTTGACCTCGCTCGAGGCTGACGACGAGCCCGCGCTGGAGATTGATTCTCATGCGCACCAGGATATCGAGGCGTGCAGCGTTCGCGAAATACCCAGAAAAGGGGGGACTGGCGTGATCCTGCTCGCTTTCATCAATGGCGCAAATCTGTGCGACCTTGGTGCATGCGTGCCGCAGTCCAGGCATCGACGGCCCGCCTGTGTGCGGTTAGAGAAGGCGGCATGACTTCGCAGATAACGATCCGCCGCCCCGATGACTGGCATGTCCACCTTCGCGATGGCGCAATGCTGAAAGCCGTGGTCGGCTACACCGCGCGCCAGTTCGCGCGCGCCGTCGTTATGCCCAACCTGACCCCGCCGGTCGTGACCGTCGCGGGGGCGCAGGCCTATCGCGAACGCATCCTGGAGGCGGTGCCCGCCGGTGTGGACTTCACGCCCCTTATGGTCTGCTATCTGACCGACGGCACTGACCCGGCGGAAATCGTGTGCGGCTACGAGCAGGGGGTGTTCGCGGCCTGCAAGATCTACCCCGCCCATGCCACTACCAACTCCGAGCACGGCGTCACCGACATCCGCAAGCTGACTCGGGTGCTTGAGGCAATGCAGCGCATCGGCATGCCGCTGCTGATCCACGGCGAGGTGACCGATCCCGACGTCGATATCTTCGATCGCGAGGCGGTGTTCGTAGAACGCATCCTGATGCCGCTGGTCCGCGATTATCCGGCGCTCAAAATCGTGCTCGAACACATCACGACCGCCGAAGCGGCCGCGTTTGTCGCCGAGAGCGGCCCGCTGATCGGCGCAACGATCACTCCGCAGCACCTGATCATCAACCGCAATGCGATCTTCGCTGGCGGCATCCGCCCTCACGCCTATTGCCTTCCTATCGCCAAGCGCGAACGTCACCGCGTCGCTGTGCGCGCCGCGGCGGTGTCCGGATCGCCAAAGTTCTTCCTCGGCACTGACAGTGCGCCGCACGAAATCGGTCGCAAGGAATCGGCCTGTGGATGTGCGGGCATCTTCAACGCGCCCTTCGCTCTGGAAAGCTACGCCCAAGTGTTCGAAGAGGACGGTGTTCTCGACCGGCTGGAAGGTTTTGCCTCCGAACATGGCCCCAATTTCTACGGCCTTCCCCTGAACGAAGGTACGGTGACACTGAAGCGGGAGGATGTACCCGTGCCGGAGATTATCGCCGCGGGTGGCATGAACGTGGTCCCGTTCCACGCCGGCGATACAATGCGCTGGCGGCTGGTCGGCTAAGTGCTCGATCGCGATCCGCTACGGGTGGAGAAGACCAAGCCCGCGTTTGCAACCGCAGGCGGATTTAAGCCTGGACACCGCGAATGGTGTCAGGCACCGGCGACCAGGCGAGCCAGCGCGTCATAACGCGCGGTTGCCCAATCGACCGGCGGCAGGAGGATCCGTTCGACCAGATGGATCCCGGGCCATATCTGCGGCACGACCAGCAGCAATAGGAAGAGCAGCGGGAAGCCGAAAGGGCGCAGCCTTGCGTACGGCCGGGCAGCGCTTCGCGGAAGCAAACCTTCGATGATGTGAGAGCCGTCAAACGGCGGGATGGGCAGGAGGTTGAATAGCGCCAGGAAAATGTTAATCAGGACGAAATTGCGCACGTTGAGAGCGAGGAAGGCAAGGATGTCGCCATCGGCACCACTCCTGGCCATCAGTCCCAGCAGCACCGCGCCCACGCCCGCCAAGACGAGGTTAGTGAGCGGGCCTGCCAATGCCACCGCCATCATACTTATACGAGGGTTGTTCAGGCGTAGCTGGTTTACCGGCACCGGCTTGGCCCAACCGAAGACGGGCGCTCCGGCGAGCGCCAGCATGCCCGGCAGCACCACGGTGCCGACGGGGTCGACATGGCGTAGAGGGTTGAGGCTCAGACGCCGCTGTTCGTAGGCTGTCGGATCGCCCAGCAGCCGCGCCATCATCCCGTGCGCCACCTCGTGAAATACGATCGCGATCACGAGCGGCACGATCAGCGCCGGGGCCTGGATGATGGTCTGTTGCATGGCTCCAATCTGGGAAGAATGCGTCTGCTCCGCAATCGGTTCGCGCGTTTTTTGGCCGCGAGCTGGCTGAGAGGCGGTGCCGGAAAGGTGCGTCGCCTGGTTTGGAAGACGAGCCGCTCGTGCTGCGAGCGACGCTCGATGAGTGGTGGGGCCGCGGGATGGGGGCGGGACCGCGCGGTTTGCTTCCGTAATGCCGTGTGCAGGCGCAACACGCATGCCTTCCGCACGGTCCTCAGTACTGCTCGTCAGGCTCTCGCTCATTGCCCTGGCCATGCCCGTGGCAATGAAAGTCATGTCGCGGTGGACAGGGAAAAGCTACTCGGGGCTGTGATAGTGTTCCTTGGTCAAATATTCTCACACTTATGTGGCACGCTGCAACCTGAAGGGTTTTTCGTCCATGGGAGTTGCCTGTGTGCTTCGTTCCGAAGCGTTAAGGCAATCATGCAAGGCGGGAAACGACACCGTGCGGTACCCGCCGTCCCGCTGCTGGCGGATGCTGGTGCGCAGTTCCTTATCAATCATCGGCGCGATCATCACGCTTTTCTCGTTCAAAACGGGCTTCTTCAACGCTATCCGCCCATTTCGGCCCACAGCGCCTCCGATAGCCCGTCATTCATAGCCGTCATTGATGAAGGGAGCCGAGGACCGATATGGAATATTGCAGACGGTCGATGACACGCCGCGCATCGTTACGGATTTAAGTTTCGAACGTAAAATTCAGGAAAAAAGCTAAATGTGCGGATTCCGATGATCCCGGTCGCCTGTTCCAATCTGATCCCGGCCATCATTCCGATTTGATCCCGGCCGGGTAGAAGCCAGATCGTTTCGCTTGATGGCATTAGGGATTGGCGGTGGTCA
>NZ_BAAILP010000059.1:0-19911 GCF_054589055.1 Novosphingobium sp. 11B
GCGCCCTACAGATCGCGATAGTCTGGCGCGGCGCGGTTCCTGAAGGCTTCCACCGCCGTTTCGTGATCGGCGGTCGCGATCAGCATGCATTGCTGGCGATCCTCCAGCGTCAGCGCGGCGTCGATACCCGGCGCATCGACGGTGAGATTGAGAGTCTCCTTCGTCATGCGCAGCCCCATCGGCGAGGCGCGCAGCATATCGCGGGCCATCGCCAGGCCCGCTTCCATGAGAGCCTCGCCAGCCACCACCGAACTGACCAGCCCGGTCGCCAGCGCGCGCGGCGCGGCGATGAAGTTACCGGTCATCAGCAATTCGGAAGCCACCGACAGCCCGACTAGGCGCGGCAGCAGATAGCCCGAACCCATGTCGCATCCGCCCAGCCCCACGCGCAGATAGGCAGCATTGAGCCGCGCATCCTCCGCAGCGATGCGCACGTCGGCCGCCAGTGCCAGCGAGAACCCCGCACCGCAGGCCGCACCGTGCAGCAGCGCGATGACGGGCTGCGGGCACGCCCGCATGGCGCGCACGATCCCCGAATAGAGCCGCTGCATCGCCAGTTGCCGCTGGTTGCGCCCCGGTCCTTCATTGGCGAAAGCGTCGGAGCCCAGTTCGGCACCCGCGCAGAACATGCGTCCGGCACCGCGCAGGATCACCACACGCGTCTCCAGCCGTGCGGGCAGGCCGCTGAAGTAGTCGAGCAGCGCCTGTGCCAGTTCGGGCGAGACGGCGTTGAGCTGGTCGGGGCGATTGAGCGTGACGATCTCGATCGCGCCTTCGCTTTCCACCGTAAGCACCGTGCCGCTCATGCGATGATGTTCTCCGACCGTTGGGCATAGAGGCGTCGCAGCGCCATCTTGTCGAGCTTGCCGGTGCTGGTCCGGGGCATCGTGTCGATAACCCGGATCGCATCGGGCAACCACCACTTCGCGACGAAGCCTTGCATATGCTCGCGCAGCGCCGCCTCGTCGAGCGCCTCGACGCCCTCGGCCAGCGTGACCAGCATCAGCGGCCGTTCCTGCCAGCGCGGATGCGGGATGCTGATGACGCCCGCCTCGGCGACGCCGGCGAAACTGGCCGCCGCCGATTCCAGTTGCAGCGTGCTGATCCACTCGCCGCCGGACTTGATGACGTCCTTGGCGCGGTCGACGATCTCCATGGAACCGTCGGGATAGATGCGCGCGATGTCGCCCGTCTCCAGCCATTCGAAGCCTTCCGCATCACTGAGGCCCACGTAGCTGCCCGAGGCGATCGGCCCCCGCACCAGCAGGTGGCCCGCGTGCTCGCCGTCGAACGGAAGCGGCTTGCCCTCGTCATCGACGATGCGCATCTCGGACAGGAAACCGACGCGCCCTTGGCGGGCGAGGTGGCGTTCGTGCTGTTCGTCGGCCGGCAGAGTGTCGGACCCTGCCGCGGGGGCGCTGCGCGAGCAGCCCGGCACTTCGGTCATGCCCCAGGACTGGCACAGGGTGATGCCGAAGCTCTCGAAGCGCTCGGCCAGCGCGCGCGACGGGCGAGTACCGGCAAGCAGGCCTGTGCGCACCGTCTCCAGCTTCGAGCCCTGACGTTCGGCGGCGTCGAACAGGTCCATCCAGATCGTCGGCACGGCGCCGGTGATCGTCACACCCTCCCCATCGATCAGTTCGATGATGCCCTCGGGCGAGAAATCGCGGCCGTTGAGCACGAGCTTGTGGCCGTTCATCGGCGCGGTAAAGGGCATCATCCAGCCATTGGCATGGAAGATCGCGGCGATCGGCAGCATGCATTCCAGCGAGCCGCGCCGGTGCGTGCCGTACATGTCGGCCATCGACATGTTCATCGACCCCAGCGTGATCGAGCGGTGCGTATAGGCGACGCCCTTGGGCCGCCCGGTCGTGCCCGAAGTGAAGCAGATCGTCGCCGCTTGGTTCTCGTCGAAAGTGGGCCATGCAAAGTCAGCCGAGGCGTCACCGATGAAATCGGTCTTGGTGACGAAGCCGGGCAGTGCGCTCGCCGGAACCGGCGCGCCGGGTTCGTCCATGAACACCCAGCGTGTGACCATCGGCGTGATAGCCGCGACCTGCTCGGCCAGCGGCAGGGTGTCGGCATCGATGAAGATCGTGATCTCGCCGACCTTCTCGATCATGTAGCGCAGATCTTCGGCCGTCAGGCGCGGATTGAGCGTGTGCAGCCCCGCCCCGATGCCGAGCGCGGCATAGAACAGCTCAATGTGGTTGGAGGTATTCCACGCCAGCGAACCGACGACGTCGTCCACCTTGAAGCCATGGCCGGTCATGGCATTGGCCAGCCGCTTTGCCCGGTCGCGCATCCGCGCCCAGTCCGAACGCTCGATCACGCCGTCGATGCGGCGCGCTACGAAGGGCGTATCCCCGTGATGCTCGGCGGCATGGTCGATCAGCCGCGACAACAGCATCGGGTTCGTCATCATCGTCCCGCGCAAGATTCAGGTCCTCTCTCTTTTTTTCCGGCTCGGGGGAAAGGGCCTGCGCCCCCTCCCCCGGCCACCCGTCAGAAGCGGGCCGCGAGCGCTACGCCGTAGCTCGCCGGCCGCCCGGTGTACCGCACCTGGGTATCGTACAGGATTGGTGCATTGGTGTAATAATACTCGTTAGTGACGTTATTCGCGAACACCGTGAGTCGATACGCATCGTCAGAAAACGACAATCCGGCACGAAGGTCAACCAGTGTATAATCTTTCAGCTTGGCGGTCGGTACGGTATCGATCACCGAGTAGGTCGAGCTGTTGTGCGTTGCCGTCCCGCCGAGGAATGCCGAGACGCCCTCGCTGAGCGCGAACTCGTAATCAGCGGAACCATTCACCGACAGCTTGGGCGCAAAGGGGATCGGGTTGCCCTCGAAATCCTGCACGCCGCCGTTGAAGCCGACGCCGGTATATTCGTCGATGCGGGTATCGACGTATGTGCCGCCCAGACGCAGGTTCAGGCCATCGACCGGCTCGGCCATGATCTCCGCCTCGACGCCCATCAGGCTCGACTTGGGCACGTTGACCAATGCGTCGAGCACGCCGAACACCGGGTCGATGCGCTTGCCGCGGATCTGCTTGTCCGTATACTTGTAGTAGAACCCGGCCAGATTGAACTGCATGCGCCGGTCTAGCATGCTGGCCTTGAAGCCGCCTTCGAAGGCCAGCACCGATTCCTGCGTGACCGGCGCGAACTGCGCGGTGCTGGATGCATTGGTGAACAGGAAGCTGCCCGCCTTGTAGCCCTTGGACACGTTGGCATAAAGCAGCAGTTCGGGAAGCGCCTGATAGTCTATGCCGCCGCGCCAAGAAACGTTGTCCTGGTCGAGCGAGCCTTCGTACAACGTCGGCAGGAAAGTCGCCTCGTCCAGCGTCACGCATCCGCCGACTGGGATCGCCGGGGTCGGAGCAGCGGTCGGATCGATCGCCTGACGCACCTGGGTCGAGACGGCGGTGAAGAACGCCGCCGCGCCGCCGTTTCCGGCATCGCGCGTGCAGGTCTGCGCGTCGCGCTGGCTCTTGGTGTAGCGCACACCGCCCTTCACCGTCAGGCCGGGCAGGATCTCGTAGTCCGCATTGGCGAAGACCGCATAGTTGTCGATCTGCGAGTTCAGGAAGAACGTGTTGGTATTGGCCGGGAAGCCGAGGTTCGCCACCACCGAGCTTTGCCCCGCATACTGGTCGGCGAATTCCTTCGATGTGGTGTGCTCGAAATTGCCGCCGACGATCCAGCTGAACGGGCCGGAGCCGTTGCTGGCGATGCGCAGTTCCTGGCTGAACGACTTGAGCGAACCATCGAACAGGAACTCCAGCGATTCCACGGCGACGCCGTCGGGATCGTTGACCTGCTTGCGGCTGAAATCGACGTAGGAGGTGATCGAGGTCAGCTTGAGGCTGTCCGAAAGCTCATAGTCGGCGCGCAGGGCCGCCTGCCACTGGCGGTCGTCGCCCTTGGGACGGCGGTTGGGGTTCCAGTCGGCAGTACGCGGCTTGGACGGCGCGAAGGGCGTGGCGGCAAGACCCGCGCCGACCGGGCCGACTTGCGGGAACAGGGCGATGTACTGGCCCGCCTGCGGGTCCGACTTGTCGATCATGCCATTGACGTTGAGCGATACCGAGAGCCGGTCGGTCGGCGTCCAGTCGAGCAGGACGCGGCCCATGTAGAGTTCCTTGTCGCCCAGCTTGTCGTCGTCGGGCCGGGTCTGGCTCTTCTGCCAGGCGCCGCCCTGCGCGGTCTTGGCCGCGACGCGGACGCGCAGCGTGTCGCTGATCGGACCACTGACGAAGCCGCTCGCATCGACTTCGCCGAAGCTGTCGATGCTGGCATTCACGCCTGCCTTGAAGTCGGCGGTCGGCTTGGCGGCGATGTAGTTGATCGCACCGCCCGTCGCGTTCTGGCCGAACAGCGTGCCCTGCGGTCCCTTGAGGACTTCGACGCGCTCGACGTCCAGCGCCGCCGTGCCGACCAGCGCCGGGAACGGCATCGGCACTTCGTCGACGTAGACGCTGACCGCCGGATAGGCCGCCAGCGAGTTCTCGTAGAAGCCGACACCGCGCAGCGTGTAGACCGGCGTGTTGTAGATGCTGTTGGCCACTGTCAGCGCCGGAATCACCTTGGCGAGATCCGACACGCTGTTGACGCCCTGCTTGACCAGATCGTCGGAGGACAGCGCCTGGATCGTCAGGCCGACCTTGTTCAGCGATTCCGAGCGCTTCTGAGCAGTGACGATGATTTCGCCGACGCCCGCCGTGGGCTGCGCCGCGCTCGCCGCTTCGTCCTGCGCCATGGCGACGCCCGGCGTGGCCACAAGGCCGATGAAGGCGACGCCTGCCAGTAACTTGCTGGATTTCATGTATCTTCTCCCGTGAACTTTGTTTTTCAGTTGGTTTCGAAAGCGATCGGCAGAGACTTCAACCCTCCCACGAAGTTGGTCTCGATGTAGCGGGGGCTGCCGTTCAGCCGGACGGCGGTGAGGTGCGGCATCAGCTCTTCGTAGAGGATGCGGATCTCGAGCTTGGCGAGGTTCTGGCCGAGGCACATGTGCGGGCCGGAACCGAACGAGAGGTGCCGGTTGCGCTTGCGGGCGAGGTCGAAAGTCCCCGCGTTCTCGAAAATGTCCTCGTCGCGGCTGGCGGAAGGGTAGGACAACATGAGGCGCTGGCCCTTGCGGATCACGGTCCCGTGCAGGTCGAAATCGTCGATCGCGGTGCGCGTGAAGTGCCGCACCGGCGCCGCCGTACGCAGGGCTTCCTCGACGAAGGACGGGATGAGGCTCGGGTCCGCCTTGAGCCGCGCGAACTGGTCGGGGTGCTCGCACAGCGCTTTCATGCCGGTGGCGGTCGTGGTCGACGTGGTATCGTGCCCGGCGGTGGCGATGGTGATGTAATAGCCGTTGGCGAAGAAATCGCTGATCGGCTCACCGTCGATCTCGGCATTGGCGATGACGCTCATAAGGTCGTCGCGCGGGTTCTCGCGGCGATCGCGGGTCATCGGCGTGAAGTAATCGTAATATTCCTGGATCACCCGGTGGAACTGGCGCGCGGCCATGTCGGGGGTGATCTCGATGTCGCTGCGCTGCTCTTCAGGGTCCTTGGAGCCGAAGAATTCCTGCGTCATCTTCAACATCTTGGGCAGGTCCGTCTCGGGGACGCCGAACATGTTCATGATGACCCTGAGCGGGTATTCGAGCGCGAAATCCTTGACGAAATCCACCTCGCGCGGACCGGCCAGCAGCCGCGCCACGGTGTCCCTGGCGATGATGCGGATATCGCTCTCGAGCCGGGTGATCCTCGCGGGCGAGAAGTACGGAACGGCGATCGAGCGCAGCGCCTTGTGATCGGGATTGTCCATGTGCGTAAGCGCCGCGACGACCTGGCAGGTGCCGTTGTTGGCCGACCGCAGGAAGGCGTCGTCGGCCTGCGGGTTGTAGATCGGATTGTCGACCATGTTCAGGAACACGTCGGCGCGGCGCTCGACAGTGACGACGTCGTTGTACTTCGTGACCATCCAGATCGGATCGTAGCCGCCGAGATGCGCCCAGCCGATCGGCCGGTTCGCCCGCATCCACGCCAGCGCCTCGTGAAACGAAGCCTCGTCGGCGCAGAGGTTCGGGTTCACCACCTTTTCGGCGATGTCATCGGGAATGCGAAGTTCGTCCGGTCCGAACGCGAGTGTGTCGGTCTGCATGATCGGTTGCCTTCAGAAGGTGAGCACGGGCTTGACCACCAGCCCGGCAAGCTGGTCTTCGATCGCCTGGTTGATCTGGTCGAACGGATAGGTGCGCACGAGCTTGTCGAGCGGCAGGCGTCCCGCCTCGTAGTGAGCCAGAAGCTCAGGAATATAGGTGTCGGGGTCGGTATCGCCCTCGATCACCGCCTTCAGCGTCGCGCCGCTGGCGAGGAAACCGAGCATCGAGGTCGAGAACACCGCATCCATCTTCTTGGGCACGCCGAGGAACGCCATCGTCCCGTGCGGGGCGAGCGAGGCCAGCGCCGCCTGCACCACCGCGTCCACCGCCGTGGTATCGACCACGTAATCGACGCCGCGCGCGGCGATGGCGCGGATAGCCTCAGTCACGTCGCCGGCGGCCGGATCGATCGCATGGGTGGCGCCAAGCTCCGCCGCAAGGGTACGCCGCGCGGCTACCGGCTCGATCACGATGATCGGATCGCAGCCCGCAAGTTTCGCCCCCATCACCGCACTCAGCCCCACCGAGCCGCCACCGAAGATCGCGATCGAACGCCCGGCCTTCGCCGCGATCGAGCGCATCACCGCGCCTGCTCCCGTCTGGATGCCGCATCCCAGCGGCGCGGCCATGGTCAGGTCCGCGTCTGCGTGGACCTTCACGGTGTTGTGCTGCGTCGCGATCGCGTAAGTCGCGAAGGATGACTGCGCGAAGAAGTATCCGCCCACGGGTTCGGAGCCGCAGCACAGCGTCGCGCTGCCGTCCGGACGGCGGCCGCTGTAGTTGAGCGTCATCCCCTTTTCGCAGTAGGCCACGTCGCCCCGGCGGCAGTTGGTGCATTCGCCGCAAGAGCCCACGGTGAGCACCACCTTGTCGCCCGGCGCGACCTTGGTGACGCCCGGGCCGACGCGCTCGACGATGCCCGCTCCCTCGTGCCCGAGCACGATGGGCATCTGCACCGGCAGCGACTGGTCGCGTGCCGCGATGTCGCTGTGGCACACGCCCACCGCCACCAGGCGCACGAGAACCTCGCCCTCGCGCGGTTCGTCGATCTCGATTGTTTCAAGCGCAAAGGGGCGCCTGGCCTCGCGCGCAATGGCGGCCGTAATCTGCATATGCCGATTTCCAGTTCAAGAGGGTTTGGCGCGGAGACGGGGAGAGAGTTCGCCCCCGCGCCGGGACCGTCAGCCGCCCGGAAGGACGACGACCGTGTTCGTCTCGGAGTGGTTCAACACGCCCGATGTGGCGCCTCGACCACACCGGCCGGGCGTGGAGCGCGAAGCACCTGCGCGCGTTTGCACTTCGGTCTTTTCAGATGGATGCTGCCTTGCATCTTCGTCTCCCAAGCCATCGCTTTGCACGATCGGCTTCAAGTGCTACGTACTTCGTATACGCAGTTTGTAATCTGATTTACTTCCCGTGACAAGCGGCAAAATCAAAACTAGGAAAATGCCATGAAGATGGGGGAACTGGAGCACCTTACGGGAGTAAACCGGGAGACGATCAGGGTGCTGATCCGCAAGGGTTTGGTACCCCCGCCCGACAAGCCGAAGGCAACCGTGGCGCATTACAGCGACGAGCATGTGCGGGCGATTCGGGCGGTGCGCAATCTGCAACGCGAACATCAGGTAACGCTGGACGAAATCGGAGCGATGCTGCGCGGCGACAAGCTCGACAAGCGGTTGGAGGCGCCCGCGTTCCACCATCTTGAGAATCTGGTGGCCGCGCGCTTCGGTGAGGACGACCGCACGATTGCATTGGAAACGCTGCAGCAGGGAAATCCGCATGCGGAACGCGACGCACGTGGCCTCGCGGCGCTTGGCGCCGTCGAACTCATCGAAACGGAGGAGGGAACGGCCGTCAGCTATACCGACGCGAACCTGATCGGCATCTGGGCACGCATGCGCGAAGCAGGCTTCGAGGAATCGGCCAACTTCTTCCCGGAAGTGCTGGACCACTATACCAAGTCGGCCGACTATCTCGCCTTCGCCGAAGCCACCCGCTTCATCGCCCGCACCGAAGGCCTGATCCGCGAAGAACGTGCAGCCGATATGCTGAGAACCGGCCTCCCCCTCATGCTCGACTTCTTCGGGGTGCTGAGGATGAAGTATTTCATGCGCTACCTGACCGCTGAAAGTGAAGGTCGGCTCCACGAGATCGTACCGCCGCGCCTGGACCGCGCAGGCGCCGCCGATGCCGCGCCCAGACAAGAAGGACGCAGCAATCGGAAGCCTCCCTCCAAGTGAGGAGCGATTACCCCGACACGGCGCGTGCATTGGCAAGACGCGACAGCTTCTTGGAAAGCGTCGTGACGCCGATGACATCGGTCACGTTGCTGAACCCCACCCTGTCGCCCATCGTCCAGCGGTAGAGGGTCTGATACGAAATGAAGGCAGCATAGGCGTTGTGCCAGGGCGCGGCGGCGACGGCGGCGCCCACCATCTCCCATTTGCGGCCCTTGGCGTCGGTGATCCGCACCACGCGGTGCATGCCGAGCAGCGACAGGCTTTCCGCATCAACCTCTGCCGCCACGATGGCGCAGCTTTCACCATCGACCAGAGCATAGCCGAAGCGAAACGTGGTGTAGACGGTCTGCCCATCGACGATGTCCAGCGTCATGATGAGGTGGAACGCCAGATCAGTCCCGAACGTCATGTGCATCCACGAGACGGGCGCAGAGTTCCACTCCGCGCGCGGCCCCCAGCTGCGATCGAGGCCGTCCACGCAATCGACCGCGAAGCGATGGCCGTGCACTTCCAGTTCGCCGGTGATGTGGCCGACGAGGTCGTAATGCCCCTTCGACCAGGAATCGCCCGCACCACTCGCGGCCTCGGTGTCGCCGCCGAAATGCTCCAGCATCGGGTTCTGGCTCGGGTCCAGCGGATCGAACGGGTCCATCAGCCCCTTGAAGCGCAAGTCGAAGCGGCACAGGCCGTCGGTGCCTTTGTACCGGTAATGATAGTCGCGGGCATTGTTGCTGCCGGTGACCGCGAGGCCCGTGGACAGGCGGAAGTCCGACAGCTTCTCCGGGCACTGGACGTGCATCTGCGCATCTGAGTAATCCGCCGCACCGGCATGGGCCACGATGCCCTGGTGGATGTAGACGGACGACAGGCACACGCCCGCGTTCGGCCGCCCAAGGAAGTAGGCATTTCCACTGATCCCGGCTTCGGGCACGGAGAAGATGAGGAACATCGTCTCCGCATAGTTATGCTCGGTCGAACCGTGATGGTGAAAGTCGAGGTCTGCGTTGGTGATCATGATCCGGCCTTGCCTGGTTGGGGGAAGTGTAAAACGGGGCGCGTTACCAGGCGGGTACCGGCAACGCCTCGGGGGTCAGCTCGAAGCCGAAAGGCAAGGCCCATAGCCGCGCCTGCGCCAGCATCGCCTCGCTGCCGTCGAGGATGGCGGCGGTCACGTCCCGTTCGCAGGGAGAGCCATGCGTGGTCGCCACCAGCGCCGCCAGCTGTTCGCGCAAGTGACGGCTGGCCGCCTCGCAATCCGCCGCGTCGCGGACGCAGAGCGCAAGCACCTCTTCGCCCACCGAGATTCCGGCGGCCAGCGCCTCGCTCTCGGCCGGCAGGCTGGGCTGCACGATCGCCCTCGCCCGCTCCGCCAGCGCAAGGCAGGACGACAGTTCGAGCCGCGCGAAGCGGGTCGCTTCGGGAATGCGGTCGGCCACGAAGCCCAGCGTGGCGATCGTCAGCTGCAGTTGCTCGACCACGTGCTTGTCCGCACCGGCGAGCGCGGGCGCTATTACATCGCTGAGCGCGCGGATCGCGATGCGGACCTGCGTTTCGAAAGACTGGTTCATCGTGTGACCTCCAGAAACCGCTCGCGCAGGTCGGCGATGGCCGTGTGCCCCATCTGCGACACGAAGTTCACGAGCACGTCCTGATGCGTCCCCGCCTGCAGCGAAGCGCGCGCCGAGGCGGCGAGCGTCAGGACGCAGACGAGATAGCGGTTGAATATCTCGAAGTAGCGAATCCGCACCGGATCGACCGGGAGTCCGGAGGCCGCCTCGTATGCTGCGTAGAAATCGTCCTTCGGCATCATCCCTGACGCCAGCACGCTCCTGCCATCCTCCGAAAGATGCTGGAAGGTGGGCAGCGTGGCGTAGGTGAGGTCCTGATGCCGATCGCCGATGACCGCGCCTTCCCAGTCGAGCCAGGCGGTGATTTCGCCGGACGCCTCGTCGAACAGGAAGTTGCCGCTGCGATAGTCGCCGTGGACGATCGACGGGCGGTCCACCGGCGGCGCGTGGGCGATGAGCCACTGGTAGACGTCTTCGAGGAAAGGCTCCTCCTCGATCCGGTCCTCTTCCCAGATCCGGCGATAGGCGTTCACCTGCCGGATCACGGATGCGTTCGAGCCCTCCTGCGCCTGCATGAACGAGGCCATCGCGGTGCATTCGCCCGGATCGACGGTATGCAGGCGCGCGAGCAGGAAGACGAAATGCGGCGCGAGTTTCGCGCGCAGTTCGGGGCCGTAGTTCTGCCCAAGGCCCGACACCTTCTCCACGCCGACGCTGGGCTTTGCCGCGCCTTTTGCAAAGGCATAGACCATTCCCGGATACGGCAGATGGCGTGCCTCTGGGTCCACCCAGTAGGGGCGCGGCGCCGGGATCACGCCCTGCACCGCATTCAGCACCTCGAATTCGCGGCGCCGACTGGATTCGGTCACCGAGGCGGCGGGCTCCATGCGCAGCACGAGAGTTTCGACGCTTTCGGGAGCCTGCCCGTCCAACCCGCGCCACGCAAGGTCGAAGACCATCTGCAGCTTCGATGCTCCACCCGACAGCCAGCGGGCATTGGAGACTTGCGCCTCGTAGCCAAGCTCTTCGCCGATCATCGCCGTAACGCCCGCGACCAGCCGTTCGATCGGAACCGCCTTGTACGGATCGCCGCGACGGCGGCGCATCTTGCGGGTCAGGACCGCATCGATCTCGGGCTCGGTGGGGTAGCGATCGCGGATGCGGGCGATCATCGCCTCGTCGGGATGGCGCCGCTGCGCCTCGGTGAAGGACAGCACCGGATGGGACATCACCGCCGCCGTCATTGCGCGAACTCGTCGGCCATGCCCTCGGACAGGAAGTTCAGCCCGCTGAAGTCGGCGATGTGACTGTAGCCGACGCCATGGTCGCTCTCCCAGCGCATGAGCGTCTGGTACGCCGCGCTCGACGGGTTGAAGTTGTACCAGGGCGCGGCCGCCACGGTCGATCCGCGCGCGGTATAGACATTGCCGCGGTCGTCCTCGAACCGCACGTCGGCCCGCGTCACCAGCATGTCGGAACGCTTGGCGGTCATGCTCGCGTACACGATCGGGCGCCGTTCGCCGTCGATCGCCAAGAAGCCGTACTTGAACGGCCCGTAGCGTAGTTCCTTGTTCTCGAACCCGAGCCCGAAGACGAGGAACGCGCCCGTCTCGCCGTCGAGGTCGACATGGACCCAGCTGGCCGCCTTGTTGCCCCAGTCGCGGCGCGGGCCCCAGCTCTTGTCCATGCCGTCGACGCAGCAGATGGCATAGCGCCGGCCGCGCAGCAGCAGCGATCCTTCGATGCGCCCCTTGCTTTCCATGTGCCCGTTGTTCCAGCCGTCGTAGCCATCGACCTGCCCGCCTCCCAGCGCCGGGACTTGTGCTGGATCATGCGGATCGAACGGATCGCAGATCGCCCGGAACGACAGGTCCACCTCGCAGGCGCCGTCCAGCGACTTGTACGTGAAGCGGCTGTTCCGTTCGTTGAACGCCTTGAACGACAAGCCGTTTTCCAGCGTGAAGTCGGAAAAGTCCTCCGGGCAGGGCAAATGCATCTGGCTGTCGTTGTGATGTATCTGCCAGGGATGGAAACACATCCCCTTGTGTATCTCGATCGAGCTGTGACAGATGCCCAGGTTCGGCCGCGCCAGCACGTAGAGATTGCCGCTGACGCCTGCTTCGGGGACCGAGAAGATCACGAAGATCGTCTCGGTCCAGTGCGGGTCGGCCGGATCGCGGGGGTGGAACTTGAAATCGTCGGCAGTAATCATGGCTCTGCTTTCTACGAAATTCAGAAACGATAGCGGGCTTCGAGCATGAAGGTGCGGGGCTCACCGGGAACCACGAAGTTCAGACCGAACAGGCTCGCGAAGCCGATGCCGCCGCTGTAGTAGGTCTTCTTGAAGGCGTTCTTCACCAGTACCGACAGCGACAGCCCGTCTTCCTTCTGCTCCAGCCCGACCCGGAAGTTGGCGAGCGCGTAACCCGGAATCTGGGTGTTCGGATTGAGCGACTTGCCGGTCGAGCTGTAGTAATTGGAAGTCTGCGCGTAGACGTCGCCATGAAGGACGGCGTTGAACCGCTCGCTCACCGGGATCGTGATGTCCGAGTAGAACACGCCCGACCATTTGGGCGTATCCGGATAGGTATCGTAGACGGCGGTGCCGGTGCTGGTCCCGTCAGTGCCGATCACCGACACCACGTTATCCGTGAAACGCGCATGGGTGTAGTTGACGTTGCCGCCGATGACCAGCCAGTCTGCTGGCCGGATGTTGCCGTCGAGTTCGAAGCCCCTGATCTTGGCCTTGGGCACGTTCACGGTGATGCCGGCCAGCCCGCCATAGATCGAGGTGTAGAAGGCGCGCTGCACGTTCTTCACCCACATGTTGTAGAGCGCCAGGTTGAGATTGACCGGCATCGTTCCGGCATAGCCATGGAACTTCGCGCCCAGTTCGACATCGGTGGCGATCTCGGGGCGGTACTCGCCGCCAGATTCATCCGCGAAGCCCGGCGTCGGCGGTGCGTGGAAGTTGAACCCGCCACTGCGGAAGCTGCGCCGCGACGAGGCGTAGAGCAGCAGGTCCGGCGTCACCTGGTTCTGGATGCCGGCGGTCCAGCTCAGCTTGTTGAAGGTGTCGCGCTGCGGATCGATGAAGCGTCCGTCGGCATAGAATGGCGCGAATTCGGGATGGGTCGCGGCGGAGAACAGGTCGTCGGCGTCGCGAACGAAGCTGACCTTTTCCGATGTGTAACGGATGCCGCCCGTCACCTTGAAACCGGCAAGGCCGGTGTCGAACGTACCCTGCGCGTAGCCTGCGATGGCCTTGCTCGTGGTCGTCCCCGCATTGATCTGGGGCGGCAGGCCAAGCTCGTTCAGGATGTAGCTGGTGTTGCGCGTGTGATCGGCGATCTTGGCCGCATAGACGCCGGTGACGTATTCGAGACGCCCGTCGATCGCCTTGCCCACCAACTGCAGTTCGTCCGAGATCTGCTCGATCGTGCCCCGGCTGCCCTGAGCGCCCGTCTGCGCATTGCCGCGTCCGTCGATGCCGTAGGAAGTCCCATCGAGGTCACCCGCGTCGAGGAAGCCGACATGGACATAACCGAACACGTTCTTGAGCGTGACATTATCCGCGATCTCAAATGACGTGATGTTCGACACCACCCATTTCGAAATGCGGTGATCCCCCAGCGAGTCGACGTCGACCACGAAAGGACCGCGTTCGCGCTGCGCCTGCGCGAAATCGGCGAGACCGGGGAACAGCACATTCGTCGGGACGAAAGGATAACCCGGCGCATTGGCACTCGTCGGCACGACGTAGGACACCGAACCGGAAATGTTGGTGCCCTTGTCATGGTAGTATTCCGCGACAAGATCATTGGTAAAATCGGGCGACGGCTTGAGTGTAAGACTGAACCTGACGCCTTCCCGCTCGATCTTGCCCAGCTTGCTGCCGTCGTAGAGATTGAGCTGATACCCGTCCCGCGACCGGTAGACCCCCGCCACCCGCACGAGCACCTGGTCCTCCACGATCGCGCCGCCGACCGCGCCTTCGAGCTGGAAGTCGTTGAACCGGCCGTAACGGACCGATCCGTAGCCGGACAGTTCGTCGGTAGGCTTGCGCGTGGTGAACAGCACCGCGCCGCCGGTCGCATTGCGGCCGAACAGGGTGCCCTGCGGCCCCTTGAGCACCTGCACCGACTGCAGATCGTAGAAGGCCGTCTGCCCCACGCCGCCCACCTGCACCTCGTTCACATAAGGCAGGACTGCGGGCAGCGAGCTGGTGAAGGTATCGACCGTCTGCCCGCGCAGGGAGTAGTTCAGCTGGTTATCGTTCTGCTGCGCTTTGACCGTCAGCCCCGGCGCCGCCATCTGGAGGTCGCGCTCGGACACGATCGCCTGTCTGGCAAGGGCGTCACCGGTGACGACAGATACGGCGACGGGCGTACGCTGTAAGCTCTCCGAGCGGCGCTGGGCGGTGACGATGATTTCGGCCGATGCCGCAGCCGTGGATGCGCTCTGCGGCTGTGAAACCGGTACTTCCTGGGCGGCGGCATGGCTCGATACGGCAAGCAGCGCCACGCCGGCGCTGGACGACAGAAACTTCTGCAAGGCCATTTGGTGTCCCCTCCGACATCATTCCTTTCCGGCTTTGTCGCCGGATGAAGGCTCTCCTGGTCCGCGCGATTGATTTTTTGGCCAGAAGGCAGTGCGCGAACTGCGACTCAACCTATCACAAGATAACTGGTTTACAAGTAGGCCAGTCGTTACATTTCTCAATGATTATGGCGATGGATACGGACTATGCAGCATTTTCAAATTAGATCGGCCGTTATAATGGCACCGGAATTCGACCATGCCCACAAGTTTCAGCCAGGTTGAGCTGGCATGGAAAGGGACGTGCTGCATAAGAAGGGGGGAGCCCGCATGTTGTGCACGTGCCAAACGCAGCAATCGGCAGAAATCGCCAGTTCGCATGAACGAGATACCACTGATGTCAGACGACAACGCCTCGCCCAATGAACCATCGTCGGCCGCCATCGCGGACCAGCTGGTGATGCACACGATAGCGATGATCGCGCATCAGGGGCTCGACAAGCTGTCGCTGCGCACCATCGCCGCACGATCGGGCTGCTCCACCGCCTATATCTTCCAGAAATTCGGCAACCGGGACGGTCTGGTCCTCGCCGCTCTCGATCGGGCCATCGCCATCGAGCGGGCGAGCCACGCGGACCTGCTGGAACAACTGTCTCCGCTTCCGGTCGGGCAAACGGCGCTCGGGGATCTCCTCTGCTACTACGTGGAAACCAGAGCTGCGGCAGATGTACCCCGCTTCATGCTGTCCTGGGTGGCGAACAGCGTTCCCGCCCACATCGCCGGCCTTCTGGGCATATGGCACACGATGCGCCGCGACTTCTGGGAGGCGGTGAGCCTGCGATGCGGACTGCAACCCGACATGCCCGCGATCCTGGCCGCCTATGCACTCATGGAAGAAAGCTACGCGGTCGCGCTGCAGGGGAGCCTGCGCTACGACCTGCTTCTGAAAGAGACCATACGCGCCCTGCTGGGACTCAATCGGTCCGCCGACGCCAGCGAGGAAGTCAGCATCGCCGACACGCTCAATGTCGTCCCTCCACCGCTGGGGCCGGGCACGCCCGATGCCAACGGCTCCATTCGCGACCGCCTGCTGTTTCACGCACGGGAGGAAATACTCCAAAACGGTATCGGCGCGGTCAACCAGCGGTCGGCGGCACGCAACGCCGGAGCGTCAAATTCCGCGATTGCTTATTACTTCGGCTCGATGGATGCCTTCGTGGACGAGGCGATCTGGCGCGCCATGCTGTCCGACATACCTCCGGAACTCGACCCCAACAGGACCATCGAAGGACGGCGTCTGTCGGTACAGCAGTGGCTGACAGCGTTGAGCCGGCACCTGCAGGGCGCGAATGACGGCGAACCCGCAGGGTTCTATTGCACCTATGCACGGCTGACAGTTCAAACCTGCCTCCTCGCGCACTCGCGCCCTTCCCTCAAACCGCTGGTGGTGTTCCTGCGTGAACTTGACGGCTGGGGGACTTATCGCACCAGTCGCAACCTCGAAGCAACTTTCAAACCCATAGGCCGGGACCAGGCATCCGCCTTCGCCATCTGGATCAAGGGTTCCGCAGTCATCAACGCTGTAGCGGATTCAGGAAATCCGATCACAGTGGGCGCCCTCAGGTCGGGAGCTGCCTGGATCTTCGAAACGGAGCAACAGTGACTCTAGGATACGGGAACACTAAAGCGTTCATTCTGAAGCAGGGCATGGACGGCGTTCCCGTGGCAGACATCCGCCGCACAGCCGGGATCAATGCTGACTGACACCGGGCCGGTCGGAAACCTCCGCTACCGGATATCCACGGCCGGCGATCTGGGCCACCGAATCACGCTTGAACTCATCGCTGAAATTGGGCTTCCCCATCGTCGCCTCCTGTCCTCCAAATTAGGATAGAAGGCGTCCAGAATTCTAGGGGCTGCTCACACCAAACTCGATTTCTACGGCGACGAGCTCAGCGCAGAAGCTGCAAGCCGTCTCACCGCTTGCGAGGTCTTGCTCGACGAGTACGCCAAGCAGGTCTTCGAAGCCCAAGAGGAAAATCGCGGCGCAACCTAGCGCTCGCCGAACGTCAAAAGGACATCCATGCCATCCGTGCCGGCAAGTCCGCCATCATTCGTGGACGTTCATGTATTCCTCGATCGCTACCCGGTCGGTCACCAGGCCGTTTTCTGGCGCCATAGGGTCTGCATGGCCAAGTGCTAAACCCGAGACGAGAATCTGGTCGTCCGGGATTCCCAACTCGCGGTGAACCACTCCGCCAAATTCACACCAGGCTTGTTGAGCACAAGTGTCTAGTCCCCGCGCCCGCGCTAGGATCATTACGGTTTGCATGAACATACCGCAGTCAACCCATGAGCCTTCTGTGAGTTGGCGGTCGAGTGTGAAAAAGAGTAAGCGCGCATTTCGTAACACGTTGCTTCCGGAGGCAGTGCGGCCATCACAGTTGACGCTGGACGAGACAGGCCACCGCGGCGACGTCGGCAGGTCAGGCGTGTTTTTCGAAGTTGAATGGCAGCAGGTCGTCGATATCGGCGTCGAGAGGTCGCTGGGGCAGTTCAGTGAGAACATGGCGTAGCCACGCGAGAGGCTCGACGCCGCAGGCGCGGCAAGTCAGCATCAGGCTATAGGTGACGGCGCTCGCCCGTGCGCCTTCCACGGTGTCGCAGAAGAGCCAGGATTTTCGTCCCGTTGCTATCACATGTTCATTCTGCCCATGTCGGGCAGAAGGTAGAGTTTCACTACCGTTGGCATCCATATTACGGCGGCCGTTTTCGGTATGAAGGCCGCGAGGATCGGGCCAGTGGTGCGATTGTCCGGGTAGAGATCAGGCCGGGCGAGATCATTCAGGTTTCGGAGTGGATGCTGGATAGGGCGTTTTGCGCTGGTATGGCGATGGGCGAACCGCGGATTGCGGTGACTGGCCTCGTGGAGCTTCATAGACTGCTTACCGATCGCGGTTTCAGGCAGACTTCGTCGGATGGTCTCACCCCCATCCAGGAGGCGCCCTGTGAAGGCATTACCACCACCCTCGACGTTACCGATGCTGGCCCGTCAGTTGAGCATGCCGCTCGATATGCCGCAGATTCGGGGCCTGACCGACGCGGAACGCAGCACGGTTGTCGCCAAGTTGGCGACCCTCCTGATGGCGGCGGCCGGCGTCGCGGCGAAGGAGCCGAGCGATGACGGGCAATAATCTCATTCCGGCCACGGTGCTTAATCGCAAAGCTGTCGTCTACGTTCGGCAGTCCACCCCGGGCCAGGTCCAGAACAACCTGGAGAGCCAGCGGCGTCAATATGAACTTGTCGATGTTGCGCGCCGCTGGGGGTTCCGTGATGTCGAAGTGATCGACGATGACCTCGGCCGTACCGCCAGTGGCGCTGCCGACCGCCCTGGTTTCGAACGACTGGTGAGCGGCCTGTGCACAGGTATGGTCGGCGCGGTGCTGTGCCTGGATGCATCGCGCCTTTCCCGTAATGGTCGAGACTGGCATCACCTCCTGGAACTGTGCGGCCTGGTGGAAGCGCGCGTGATCGATCTCGATGGCGTGTATGATCCTTGTCGACCGAATGATCGCTTGTTGTTGGGCATGAAGGGCAGCATCAGCGAGTTTGAGCTCGGCATTTTGCGAACGCGCATGCTCGACGCGGCGCGCGCTAAAGCACGACGGGGGGAACTGCGCCTCAGTGTTCCGATCGGCTATATCTGGCACCGCGATTATGGTCTGGGGCTTGATCCTGACCTTCGGGTGCAGGAGGCTATCCGCCTTATCTTTTCGCGCTTCCGCGAGCTTGGTAGCGCCCGCCAGGTGCTGATTTCGCTCACCACGGACAATTTCCATTTCCCCCGTCCTTCTGACGGGCGCAAAAGAGTGTCCTTCGATTGGGTGCCGCTTCGCTATCGGAGCGTCATTTCGATCCTGAAGAACCCGTTCTACGCTGGGGCATACGCCTATGGCAAAAGTGAGAAGCGGACAGAGATTGTCGATGGCAGGGCTCGCAAAAGCTACGGCCACGGCAAGCCTTTTGGAACGTGGGAAGTGCTGCTCCGGGATCATCATGAAGGCTACATTGATTGGAGCGAGTTTGAGAGGAACCAGAGCCTTATTGCCGTTAATACCTTTGCAAAGAAGGGCGGCATCAAATCTGGTCGTGGCGGCCAGGCTTTGCTTGCTGGTCTGCTCACCTGTGGCCGATGTGGAAGGCGGTTGTCTGTTTCCTATAGAGGGCGGCCAAGCCATCCCTATTATCAATGCAAAAGTATCAACCAAATGCTGGCCAAACCCCGATGCATGACTTTTGGCGCGTCTCGGATCGACCCTGCTATTGGCAAAGAAATATTGAGCGCCGTAACGCCAATGGCAATCGAGGCCGCAATGGAAGCTGACCGGGCGCATCGGGATAATCTGGAAGAGCGACATCGCATGATGGAGCTGGACTTGCAGCAAGCGCGATACGAGGCGTCTCTTGCTGAACGCCGCTATGCCGCTTGCGACCCTGACAACCGCCTGATCGCTGCTCAACTTGAGAAGAGTTGGGAATCCGCGCTCAGGCGCGTGGAAACCTGTGAAGCTGCTTTGACGCAGGCAAGATAAATCGACGCAGGCATCCCAATCCCCGATTTCGCCGGCATTGCCACTGACTTGGAGGCTGCTTGGAGCGCACCAAACGTCGATACGCGGTGTCGCCAGCAACTCCTGCGCACTCTCGTGACTGACATCGTTGCCGATGTTGACGAAGAGCAACGTGAAGTCATTTTGACGATCCACTGGAAAGGTGGTCAACACTCTCAGCTGCGTATTCGCAAACCGAACCCTGGCGAACATGGCCAGAAAACGCCGGATGCTGCCCTCGCTGTAATGCGGTCCATGGCCACCCGATGGTCCGACGCCGACATTGCCGCTACTCTGAACCGGATGGGAATGCAGACCGGGCAAGGAAAAACGTGGACCGCACGCCGTGTCGGTGCACTGCGCACGGTCCATAAAATCCACGGATACCGATCTGCTGAGAAGAATGGGGAGGGGCTCACACTGACCGAAGCCGCGAAAAAGCTTGGGGTTACGGCCCATCGCGTCCGTCGACTGATCAAGGAGGGCGTGCTCCCTACCGAACAAGTTGTACCGGATGCGCCGCACCAAATCCGAGCCGCAGACCTGGAAAAGGACGAGGTGACCCAGTTTCCGCGTTACAGAGGCCCGTGTCGCATCAAAATGGAAAACCAAAAGTGCCTTTTTCCGGACGTTTGAAGAGGAGGTGCATAATGAACCAGTCGTTGCAAAAACCCTGATGTCGCGTTCGAGAAGATTGTTGTCGATCGGCATCCTGCCGTCTTCGACGTAGCGCGTCAGGTATTCCCACTGGTTGAGGGTGTAGGAGACCGCATCGCCAAGCT
>NZ_BAAILP010000060.1:0-9412 GCF_054589055.1 Novosphingobium sp. 11B
GGGCCGGAAGCGATCGAAGTCGCTTCCGGCCCTCTCTATTTATCCGGGTCAAAAAGGTCTTGCGATTCGCGCACTCGCTGCCGCAATAGAGGCGCGAGCCCGTCCAGACGCGCGACAAGCGCGCCGCCAGACCATCTTGGGATCCGCATTGACCATCTCGGAACGCTTCACGGCCTTTTTCAAGGCCGTCCCCGGCATCGACACTTCGCTCGACCTCGCCCGCCGCAGGGCCGCGACGATCGGGGGAGCGGTGCTGCTCGGCCTGATCGCGATCGCTTTCGCATGGGCGGGTGACACTGCGCAGAAAGTGTTCCGCGCCTTCGCCGCCGTCCACCCTTACGCTCCGCTCGTCATGACACCCGCGATCTTCGCTGCCGTCGTCTTCATCACCCGGCGCTGGGCGCCCGCCGCGCGCGGCTCGGGCATTCCGCAGGTCATGGCAGCGAGTGAAAACCTCGAACTCGCCCGCTCGCCGCTGCTGCAGATGCGCACCGCGATCACCAAGCTGCTGCTGACGGTGACGATGCTGCTGGCCGGAGGCTCGGTCGGGCGCGAGGGGCCGACGGTGCAGGTCAGTGCCGCGATCATGGTTGCCTGCCACCGCGTGCTGCGCGTGCCGATGACGGCGGGCGTGCTCATCGCGGGCGGTGCAGCTGGGGTCGCGGCCGCCTTCAACACGCCGCTGGCCGGGGTCGCTTTCGCGATCGAGGAACTCGCCGCCGCTTTCGAGCAGCGCGTCGCGGTGCTGGTGATGGGCGCGGTCGTCGTCTCCGGCCTCGTCAGCCTCGGGATCGCCGGGGACTACGTCTACTTCGGAGCCATGCGACAGACGCTGGAAGTCGGCTCGGTCGTGATGATCGCGCCGGTCGCGGGAATCTTGGGCGGCGTCCTCGGCGGGCTGTTTTCGCGCCTGCTGCTGGCCTGCGCGCGCGGCGAACATCCCCTTCTCGCGGCCATGCGTTCGCGGCCGGTAGCGACGGCGCTGATCTGCGGGCTTGTCGTCGCGGTGCTCGGCGTCGTCACCGGCGGCTCTACGTGGGGCACCGGCTACGAGACTACCCGCCTGATGATCGACGGCCAGCAGAGCGCCTCCCCCTGGTTCGGCCCGGCCAAGTTCGTCGCCACCGCCGCGACGGCGATCTCCGGCGCGCCGGGCGGCATCTTCGCGCCATCGCTGTCGGTCGGCGCGGGCTTCGGCGAACTGCTGTCCTACGTCTTCTCAGGCGATCCCATGCCCGCCGTCGTCCTGCTGGGCATGACCGGCTACTTCGTCGGCGTCGTGCGCGCGCCGCTGACCGCCGTGATCATTCTGATGGAGACCACCGCAAGCCGCGGGATGATACTGCCGCTGTTCCTGACAGCGATCATCGCCGATACCGCCAGCACGCTGGTGTGCCGGGAAAAGCTCTACCACGGCCTCTCGCGCGGGTTTCTGGCGAAAGGGTGACCGAGCGCCGTTCATCATCACCACGCGTCGTCATTCCCGCGAAGGCGGGAACCCATCTCCTGATATTCCCTGTCGAGGCGTCATCAGTTGGGTCCCCGCCTTCGCGGGGATGACGGGCAAAATATCAAGACCCGGTGCGGTCGCAGCGATGAAACGCCAAAACGAAAAACCCCGCCGGTGAGGGCGGGGTTTTTCGTTTTGGATGGTGGTGCGCCCGGAACGATTCGAACGTCCGACCCTCAGATTCGTAGTCTGATGCTCTATCCAGCTGAGCTACGGGCGCCTACCATTTTCAACCCAAACAAGGACCACATCACCCCCGGAAGGAAGAGTGGTGCGCCCGGAACGATTCGAACGTCCGACCCTCAGATTCGTAGTCTGATGCTCTATCCAGCTGAGCTACGGGCGCCTTGGAGGGCTGCCTCTAGGGGGGGAATCGGGATCGGTCAACGCCTATGTTCCGCTTTTTTGCATATTGTTTTCCACAGCCCCCAGATGCCGTTCGAGCGCATCGGCCAGCGGATAATCGAGCGGCGGCATCCGCAGCCCCGCGATCGCTTGCGGAGCCACCCAGGCCACGTCGGCCGCCTCGACGGCGCTCGGTTCGCCATGCCAGCGAGTGCACATGTAGAGGAGAATGACGAGCGGGCGCGACGGCCCCTTCCCGCCTTCCTCGACCGATGCGGTGCGGCCGCTGGCGAAACTTACCGCCGCCAGATCACCGGGCGCGACGATCACGCCCAGTTCCTCTTCGAGTTCGCGTACAAGGGCGCGCTCCGGGCTCTCACCCGGCTCCAGCTTGCCTCCGGGAAATTCCCATAGGCCGCCATGCACCCCGGTGAAATCGCGCTGCTGCATAAGCACGGTGCCGGAACGCATCAGCGCACCTGCGACCACGAATAAGGGTGTCGGTGGACTTTCCAGCTTTGCCTCCTGCCTTAATGCCTAATTAACGCTGCCGTGGGATCAGACGTCCCTCGCGCGAACTAGCACGGTGACCATGCGCCTTCATCGCTTTCTCAAGACCATCATCGAGAACCGGGAGGGTGCCTCCACGGTCGAGTACGCGATGATCCTCGCATTCATCGTGCTGGCCATGTTCGCCACCCTGCAGGCCGTCGCCGGCGAGACCGTGGCCATGTGGAACAATGTGGCCACCAAGTCGTCCGCCGCGATGACCAAAAACTAGGGTGAAACAGCCTTAAGCGTTTATCAACGATTGCAGGCTAAAAAGAGATTGTCCAAGGCGCAGAAGAGAGACTGAAGCGAGGCGGACCGGGTACACTAGACTGCTTTATCAGGAGACCACCATGAAGTTTCTCGCCAAGCTGCGCCGCAACGAAAAGGGCGCGACCGCCATCGAATACGGCCTGATCGCCGCTCTCATCGCAGTTGCCGCCATCGCCGCCATGCAGGGCATGGGCTCGCAGCTCGTTTCGACCTTCTCGAAGACCTCGTCGGCCATGTCGAAGGGCGTCAGCTAATAGCTGAATACTTGATCTGTACTTACAGATTAAAGATTGAGGGGCGGCAGGGAAACCTGCCGCCCCTTTCGCTTTGTGGCATGTGGAAGCCATAAAGACGCAATATCAGTAGGTTACGATCTTCACCTTCTGCCCCGGCGTCAGCGCGGTGTTCGCATCCATGCCGTTGAGCACCAGGAAACGGTCCACCGCCGCGTCGGTATAGGCCATTTTCGCCGCCAGCGACCGTACGGTGTCGCCCTGCTTTACAGTCACGACGCGCAGCAATCGCGGCTTAACGCTGCCCGCATCGGCCGCCGAGATCCGACGGATCGAGCGGAACATCGGCGTGAACACTTCCGCACCGCCTGCCTGCGCCAGCGTCAGGAAGTGATAGGCCTGCCCGTTGCCGAAGTCGTAGGCGAAGACGACGACGTCCACCGACCCGCTCTGCTGCTGCACCCGCGCGACTCCGTAAGCGGCGGGGATGCCATTCACCGTGGTTTTTTCGATGCTGGCGGGAGTGATTCGCGCCTGATTCGATTCGGTCAGCCCGGCGAAGACGCCGGTGATGTACGAATCGAGGCTGCCGCTCAGCTTCCCGCCGGAAAATTGTGCCTTCCCCGACGATCCGCTGATCGTCACCGCCTGCGTTCCGTTGACCATGAAGAAGCCGTCGGGCGCCTCAAAGGCGAATCGCAAGGTCGGGTGCGTGAATTTCCGGCCGTCCACCACGCCCTGCTTGGGATCGTCGCCGTAGACCAGCCCGTCGATTCGCGTGAGGAAAGTGTCGCGATTCGTGGCGCCGCTGCTCCCCTGCCCCGCATATGTCAGCGCGGAGCGCACGCGCGAGGCGGGATCGGGGTGAGTCGAGGCCCATTCCGGCGTCTGATTCGTGCTGCCGCGCAACTGCGCCTCCAGCGCATTTTGCCGCGCGAGGCTTTCCAGCACGCTCGACATCGCGCGCGGATCGTAGCCCGCGCGCTTGAGGTAGGTGATGCCGAGCTGGTCCGCCTGCAGCTCCTGCGAGCGCGAGAACTTCAGCGTAAGCAGCTGCGAACCTTGTGAAAACAGTTTCTGCCCGAACTGGCCGAAAGCGTTGTCGCC
This sequence comes from Novosphingobium sp. 11B, assembly GCF_054589055.1. Lineage (NCBI taxonomy): Bacteria > Pseudomonadati > Pseudomonadota > Alphaproteobacteria > Sphingomonadales > Sphingomonadaceae > Novosphingobium > Novosphingobium sp. 11B. The sequence goes on from NZ_BAAILP010000060.1 coordinate 4,018, forward strand.
CAGCACCGCGCCCGCCAGCACCGAGCCCAGCACGCCGAGGATCTGGTTGCGCTGCGCCGCCTTCTGCCGCTGCGCCGAGTGCCGCGCGGCGACGTGGCCGACCTCGTGGCCGAGCACGCCCGCCATCTCCGCCTCGTTGTTCATCAGCGCGGTCAGCTGGCGCGTCACGTAGATATAGCCGCCGGGAATCGCGAAAGCGTTGTTCACCGGCGAATTGAGCAGGGTGACGGTGAAATCCCCCGTCGCGTTCGACAGGCCCGACTGCACCGCGATTCGCTTGCCAACCTGCTCGACGTAGCTGGCCTGCGGACCGGTCAGGCCGCCGCCGAATTCGGCCAGCAGTTCGGGATGGGCCTTGGCGCCTTGCGACTTGTCGGCGGCGGAGATCGCATAAACGCGCGGCGCGCTCGAAGACTGCGCCTCCAGCCGCGCCGGACCCGCCGAGACCACCAGCAGCCCCAGCGCCGAGACGACCGCGCCTCCCCGAACTCCGGCCCGAACCATGCGCTTCACGTTCGATACCATGTCGCTCCCTTCCTTCCATCCTGCGGCCGCCACCCGCGATTCTTGCCCTTCGCGCAACGAGTCGCACGGCGGGCTTGTTCCCTTGCGCCCTACATCTGCCCCTTCGCGAGCGGATGGCGCGAGTTCACCAGTTCCACCAGCCGCGCGCTGTCCACATGCGTATAGATCTGCGTCGTCGCGATGTCGGCATGGCCGAGCAACATCTGCAGCACGCGCAAATCCGCGCCGCCTTCCAGCAGGTGAGTCGCGAAGGCATGGCGCAGCACGTGCGGCGAGACGCGCTCCGGATCGAGACCCGCCCTACCCGCCAGTGCCCGCAGCAACTGGAACAGCCGCACCCGCGTCAGGTGCCCGCTCGCCCCGCTCGACGGAAAGAGGAACCGCGAGGTCCCCTTCCGCAAAGCCAGCCAGCGCGACAGCACCGCGCGGGAGCGGGTGCTCACCGGCACCATGCGCTGCTGCCCGCCCTTGCCGGTGATGTGGAGGAACGGCGCATCCCGCGGCACCGCCGTGACCGGGAGCGACACCAGTTCGGTCGCGCGCAGGCCGGACCCGTAGAGCAATTCGAGCAGCGCCAGCAGCCGCACCGCGTCGGACCGCTCGGAAGTCGCCTCCTCGTCCGCCTGCGCGAGAAACCGCTCGACTTCGTCGTGACTGAGCAGGCGCGGCAGCGGGCGGCGCACGCGCCCCTTGGGCAGCGCACCGGAAGGATCGTCCTTGCGCAGCCCCTCATCGATCAGGAAACCATAGAACTGCCGCAGCGCCGAACACCGCCGGGCGAGGCTGGACGCCGCCAGTCCGCTCCACGCGCCTCCGAGCCCCTCCAATGCCTCGGGCGTGGCATTGGCGACATCGCCCAGCACCTCGCGCGCGGCTTCGAGGTCGCGGCGATAGGCGGCGAGCGTATTCGCCGCCGCGCCGCGCTCTGCCGCCAGCATCGCCAGGAACCGCTCGGCGAGGTCGTCTGCGCCCCCGCTCATCGGCCTCAGACCCGCGCGACCGCCTCGGCGGCGATCATCCGCGCTTCGGCGTCGAGCCCCACCGATCGCAGCGCCGAGACGATGTGATAGAGGTGGCGCGGCGTCATCCGCTGCCAGTTGTCGCCCTGCATGCCGAACGCGGCGAGCAGCGCGACGCTGGCTTCGTCGCCGCGACTGGCGGCATGGTCGATCGCCTGAGTCCAGCGCGTGCTTCCAGCCATGTCCATCCCGGCATCGCGGGTGACCCGCTCGGCGTCGGCGCGATCGACGCGCTCCAGCCCGGCAAGACCGGCGGCAAGGAAGGCCGAGCGGCGCTTCTGCGTGCTGTCGTCGTCATCGGCATAACTGTTGAGCGTCGAACTGCCGACCGTCGCCACGCGGCCCGGAGCAGCAAGAATCAGCATGCCCCATGCCCGCGATCCGGCCTCGACCACGCTCGACCAGCGCAGCGCATTGGCGTCGTATCCCGCCGCCAGCATCGAGGCGATCAGCGAGGACGCGCTGTCGGCCATGTCGGCGCTGGGCGCCATGCGCGCGGCGGCAGCGGCCGTCAGCACCTGCCGCGCATAGAGCGCCGACCCGGTCACGTTCCAAAGCGCCTGCATCGCCGCCAGCCGCGCGGCGGGGTCCTGCTGGACATAAGCGTCCCGCAGCGATTCCGCGCGGTCCTGCCACTCGCCGGTGACGTCGGGATCGGCGAAAATCTGCGAATAGAGGTCCACCATCGCCGCATTGGACAGCACGCCCGCCGCCGCGGCACGATCCGCCGCCGCCGCCCGGCGGCCAAGGCTGACCATCGGCGCCAGCGCCGTCGCGTAATCGTAGGACGGCCCGGCCGTGGCCATCAGCGCGGCGGGCGGTTCCAGCCCCGTTCCGATCGCGAGCCCATAGCGCCACGGCGTCATCGTCGTGACCTTGTCCCACTCGATTGTCACCGCGCGCCGCGCCTTGCCGGCCGCGCCTGCGTACTTCTGCGCGAGCAGCAGGTCGATCTGGTCCATCTTGCCGCGAACCCGGTCGCGCTCCAGCTTCGAGATCGCCGCCGTGCTGTTGCCGCGAAACGCCTCACAGATGGTGCGCGAGGTATTCCACGCGGCATCGTCACGCAGCGAGCCCTGCGTCGCCATCACCGGGCACATGCCGGTGAAGTCGGCATTGCGGGCATAGACGTCGAACGCCACCTGCCCGAACGCCGGGGTGTAATCGGCGATGTCGAGATCCTGCAGCACCACGCGCGCCGCATCGGTCTCGCCCATGCGCAGCAGCAGGCCGACGCGCATCGCCATGAAGTCGGCCGCGCTCATCCCGCTCGGCGGATTGAGGCGCGAGGCCAGCGCGCGGCGCAACAGGATATGCCCCCAGCGGGAGACCAGTTGCCCCCGGTTGCCCTCCAGCGCGACGCGGATCAGGCTGCCGTTCTGCCCGGCGAGCGAGGCCAGCGGCAGGCCCCCTTCGTCGGCACCGAGCATCCCCGCCTCGTCGGCGGAGCGCCGCGCGGCGGGCGGCATATCGATCACCACCTTGGCCCCGAGCAGCGCCTCGAAATCCTCGGGCGACATTTTCTCGAGTTCCTCGAGGCTCGGGATACGACGCAAGGTGCCGTCGTCCTGCGCGATCACCGTGGGCATCGCGCTAGGCGTACCGGTCGGGATCGCCTGCACTACCGGGGTCGAGGTCGAGGTCGCGGCGGGACGCGGAGCGCTCGACGCAGCAGCACTCGGCGCGGAGGAGTTCTGTGGCTTAGGGGCCTGGGTACGCGGCGCCTGCGGACGCGGGGTGGCCGAGCGCGCGGGTGCGGGCTCGTCGAACATCTTGGGCAGCAGCGATTCGGGGCTGTCCTGCGCCACCGCCCACACCGAGGTCAGCGCCAGCGCGCCTCCCGCGAGCAGGTGCACCGCTCTCATTTCGACAGTTCCGGCAGCGGGATCGAGACGGTCTGCTGCGTCACCGGCTGCACGCCCGCGTCATTCCATGCGGCAATACCAAGGCCGACCACGGCAATCGGCAGGAGAATGGCAACGGCCGACGCTATACGGCGCCTGCGCTTTACGATGTTCACTCGGCTTCCTTCACCATGCTTGCGCTGCGACCTAGCGCAACTATAGGCGATCGGGCAATGGACGTTCAACAAACCCGGTTTTCCGCGCAGGAAATTGCAGCGCTCGCCCGCCGTATCGACCGGCCCATCGTGCTTGTCGGTATGATGGGCGTGGGCAAGTCCAGCGTCGGCAAGCGGCTTGCGAACCTGCTCGATTGCCCCTTCGTCGATGCCGACGACGAGATCGAACGCTCCGCGCAGATGAGCATCCCGGAAATCTTCGACGCTTATGGCGAGGACTATTTCCGCGACGGCGAGCGCCGGGTGATTTCCCGCCTGATCACGGACAGCGAGACCAGACGGCAGCGCATCGTCATCGCCACCGGCGGCGGCGCCTTCGTCAATGCCGAAACCCGCGCGCTGATCCTCGACAAGGCGATCACGATCTGGCTCGACAGCGAGGTCGATACCCTCGTCGAGCGCACTGCGCGAAAGGAGAACCGCCCGCTGCTGCGCGGCGGCAACCCGCGCGAAATTCTCGGCCGCCTGCGCGAGGAACGGGCGCAGCATTATTGCCAGGCGCCGATCCACGTGCTGAGCAGCGCAGGCCCGCACGTCCAGACGATCAACAAAGTACTTCAGGGAATTTCCCAATGGCTGTGATCCCCGTCGATATCGCCGGTCGCCCTTACGAAGTGCGCGTCGGCGCCGGGCTGCTCGCGGAACTCGCCCCCAACTGCCGGGGCAAGCTGCGCAAGCGCGGCGTTCCAATCGTCACCGACGCCAACGTCCACGCGGCGTGGGGCGACATGGTGGAAAAGTCCCTGCGCGACAACGGCCACGAACCGCACTGGCGCATCCTGCCTGCGGGCGAGGCGACCAAGTCGTGGGACGAACTCTCGGCCACGGTGAACTGGCTGCTCGGCCTCGAAGTTGAGCGCGGCGATCACATCATCGCGCTGGGCGGCGGCGTGATCGGCGACCTCACCGGATTCTGCGCCTCGGTGCTGAAGCGCGGCTGTCACTTCATCCAGGTACCCACTACGCTGCTGGCCCAGGTCGATTCGAGCGTCGGCGGCAAGACCGCGATCAACACGCCGGCCGGCAAGAACCTCGTCGGCGCGTTCCACCAGCCCTCGCTGGTGCTGGCCGACCTCTCGGCGCTGGAAACGCTGCCCGAGCGGGACTTACGCGCGGGCTATGCCGAAGTCGTGAAGTACGGTCTGATCGACGACGCCGACTTCTTCGCCTGGTGCGATGGCAACGCCGCCGCGATGCTGGCGGGCGACAGCGCGCTTCGCGAATATGCGGTGGCGCACTCGGTCGCGGCCAAGGCGCGCATCGTGGCGGAGGACGAGTTCGAGACCACCGGCCGCCGCGCACTGCTCAACCTCGGCCACACTTTCGGCCACGCGCTGGAGGCCGAGACCGGCTTCGGCGACCGCCTGCTCCACGGCGAGGGCGTCGCGCTCGGCATGGTGCTGGCGGCGCGCTACTCGGCGCGGCGCGGGCTGATGCCTCAGGCAAGCGCCGAGCATGTCGCGCAGCATATCGGCGAGATCGGCCTGCCCGCCAGCCTCAGGGCGCTAGGGCTGGACTGCGACGGTGCCGCTCTCGTGCAGCACATGCTCCACGACAAGAAGATGGACGCCGGCACCCTGCCCTTCCTGCTGATGAAGGGCATCGGCCACACCTACCTCGACAAGCAGGTTTCGCTGGAAGACGTGGCGGCGTTCCTCGACGAGGAATTGGGGCGCTGACGCTCTCCTGAGCACCGTCCCTTCAACGTCGTCATTGCGAGCGTAGCGAAGCAATCCAGAGCGGTTTAGGCGGCTCTGGATTGCTTCGCTAC
>NZ_BAAILP010000060.1:9564-50387 GCF_054589055.1 Novosphingobium sp. 11B
CCGTTGAGTGCCGTTGAGTGCACCCTGCAAAACACAGTGCTTATGCGCCGCTTTGTGGCCGTGCAGCGACGAAGCCCGGATCGATACAGGCTCGCGAACGTTGTATATTTGCACGCTCTTTCAACGGAGTAGGCGTTTATCACGCTGGCCGGGGGGCCAAGACGCCCCGTGCGAATCCCCCGGGGCGTTGCGGAAGGCGGCAGGTCGATCGGCCTGCCGCCTTTTCGCCCCTATTTTTGTGCACCGCGCATTCAGTTTGACCCTGTTACGTCGACATGACATTGCTCGCGCAGGAACGGCGATTACGCCGATGCACAAGATAATTACGGGACAGACATGACCGCACCCGAAGCGACGCCCAAACTCGACTTCCCCGAAGAAGCGGCGCGAGACGACCGCGCTTTCCTGGGCCATCCCAAGGGTTTAGGTCTTCTCGGCCTGGTCGAGGGCTGCGAGCGCTTCTCCTACTATTCGATGCAGACGCTGCTGACGCTCTACATGGTCAAGTACCTGCTGGTGCCGGGGCGGCAGGAGGGCGTGATCGGGCTGGACTGGGTCACAACGCACGTGTTCCCCGGTCTTTCCGGGCAACCGCTGGCCTCGGAAATATTCGGACTTTACACGGCTTTAGTCTATCTGACCCCGATCCTCGGCGGCATTCTGGCCGACCTCCTGCTGGGCCGCCGCGCCGCGCTGATCGCGGGCGGCGTGGTCATGTCGCTCGGCCATTTCCTAATGGCGTTCGAAAGCGCCTTCCTGCTGGCGCTGATATCGCTGGTGGTCGGCGTCGGCCTGTTCAAGGGCAACATCGCCAGCCAGGTCGGCGAACTCTACAAGCAGGGTGATATCCGCCGCGCGATGGCGTTCCAGATTTTCTACATATTTATCAATGTCTCGGTAATCGTCGCGCCGCTGATCTCGGGCACGCTGGGCGAAAAGATCGGCTGGCACTGGGGCTTCGGCTGCGCCGGCGTGGTCATGGTGCTCGGCCTGCTTTTGTACATCTACGCGAAGCCCTGGCTGCCCGCCGACAGCAAGGCCGCCAAGTCCGCCGAGCCCCGCGCCACGTTCGAGAAGGGAGACGGCCCACGTCTTCTGGCCGTGCTGGTACTGGTGCCGATCATGGGCATCTCGCTCCTGACCAACCAGCAGATTTTCAACGCTTATCTCGTCTGGGCCGATCAGCAGTTCCAGCTCAGCTTCATGGGTGAGACGCTGCCGACCAGTTGGATGATCACCATCGACGCGACGCTCAGCTTCTCGATGCTGGTGGCCGTCGCCGCGTTCTGGGCCTTCGTCGGCAAGCGCACCGGCAAGGAGCCGGACGAACTGGGCAAGATGATCCTCGGCTGCGCCTTCATCGTCGGCGGCGCGGCGTGCCTCTATATGGCTGCGGCGACGCAAGGTGCTGGAAAGATTGGTCTATTCTGGCCGGTCATGTTCCACCTCGTGAACTCGATCGGCTTCGCGCACCTGCTGCCAGTCAGCCTAGCGCTGTTCACCCGCCTTGCCCCGCGCGCGCTGAACGCCTCGATCGTGGGAATCTACTACCTTGCGTTCTTCGGCGCGAACCTGGCTGTCGGCAAGATCGGCACGCTGCTCTCGACGATGCCGACGACGCAGTTCTGGCTGCTGCACATGGCCTCCGCCATGGTCGCGACGGTCGGCTTCGCGGTGTTCAAGCTGTTCTTCGCCAAGCGGCTGATGGGCACCGCGCACTGATGCCCGTCATCGGCTGCCTGCTGCTGATCGTCCTGCCTCTGCTGGGCCTCGCAGCAGGCGGCTTCCTGTGGGGAGTCGAGGGCGCGAAGTGGGGCGCCGGGATCGGCTTTTTCGTCGCGCTCGTGGCCTTCGGCGGCGGTAGCTACGCTTTCATCAAGGGCATTCGCGGCCGCTAAAATCAGCCAAAAACGGCTACCGACTGCATACCCGCAATGGCTGGAACGCCATCGGCGTTCCACTGCATGATGTGCTCGCTCGCCCCGCCATGCGCCGCATGCAGGCTGGTCGAGCGGATCATCCACCAGCCGTCCGCAGAGGGCTTCGCGTCCAGCCTGTTGACGTGCCACTGCATCGAGGAAATCGGCACCTTGAAGCCCAGCAGCGGCCACACCGCCACCGGCAGCACATCGCCGCACAGCAAGCACTCGACCTCGGGATCGAGGCCCCTACGCTCACGCGGCCGCACCCACCAGGCGAGGTCCGCCTCGCCCAGCGCATTCTTCGGCATGGCGAAGCGCGCCTCGAAGTGATTGCGCAGGAAAGCCGGGGCATGATCCATCGGCACCGCCTTCGCCTCGTCGAGCGCAATGACGCCGTCCGGCAGCGGATAGTGATCGATCGACAGCACGCTCTCGATCTGGCGCATAAAGACGAAGGCGGCGGTGAAGCCCACTCCCGCCTCGCTGGTGAGTTCGGCGGAAACCCAGGTCGCATTGCGCCCCTGCCGCAGCACTTTCGCGCGAGCCTTGATGCGCCCGGCCAAGGGGCCGACCATCGAAAGCTGACCCGAGCGCAGCGGCGGCAGATCGTCGGAAACGCCTTTTGCCACCGCCAATGCGATCGCCGAAGTCAGTCCTCCGTAAGCGGTGCGCCCCTGCAGCCAGTCCTCGGTGATCTCCAGCGCGAAACCGCCGTCGAGCGGCTCCGCAGCGGCAAGCATATCTCCCAGCCCCGCCATCAGAACAGCCGCGATCCATCGGGTACGCGCTTGTCGGGCGAGAACAGCGTCACCCGCCCTTCCTCGTCCGCGAAGCCGAGCGTCAGCACTTCGGACAGCGCCTTGCCGATCTGGTGCACGGGAAAGTTCACGACCGCCGCCACCTGCCGCCCGGTCAGCTCCTCAGGAGAATAGAGCGCGGCCACCTGGCCGACGCTCTTCTTCTCACCGATGCCGGGACCGAAATCGATCCGCAGCTTGTAACTGGGTTTCCGTGCGCCCTCATAGACTTCCGCGCCGACGATCGTGCCGATGCGGATGTCCACCTTGAGGAAATCGTCGAAGCCTATGGTTTCGCCCGGAGGCGCGGCAGGGTCGTGATCGAGATGCATGTCACTCCATCTCGAGGATGATCGCATCCACCGCAAGGCTTTCCCCCGCCTTGGCGTTGACGGACTTCACCGTGCCCGACTTCTCGGCGCGCAGGATGTTTTCCATCTTCATGGCCTCGACCACTGCCAGCGGTTGCCCTGCCTCGACCTTGTCGCCCTCGCCTACGCTCAGCGAAACGAGGAGGCCCGGCATCGGGCAGATCAGGTACTTCGAGAGGTCCGGCGGGATCTTCTCGATCATGTGCTGCGTGTAACCAGCGATGTGCGCGGGCAGGCAGTCCACCTTGTGGATCGCGCCGCGCGTGGTCATCCGGAAACCGGTGCGGGTGACGTCCAGCTTGAGCGTCAGATCCTCGCCATCGACCTCGGCATCCACGAAGCGGTCGCCCGGGGTGTATTCCAGCTCCAGCTCGACTTCCTCGCCGTTGACCGTCAGCAGGTCTTCGTCGAGCTCCACCGCGAAGACATCGCCATCGATGGTCACGGTCCACTCACCCGGAGGATCGAGCGGCGCGCCCAGCTGGCCTTCGACCCGGCGCGAACGATCGGCGCGCGCGGTGGCGACGAAGGCGGCGACGGCTGCCAGCTGCACCTTCAGCTCGTCCGACGCCGGTGCGCCGTGGAAGCCTTCGGGATATTCCTCGGCGATGAAGCCGGTGGTCAGCTCGCCCGAGCGGAAGCGCGGGTGCTGCATGATGGCCGAGACGAAGTCGATGTTGTGGCCCAGACCCTCGATCTCGAACGCATCGAGCGCGGCGATCTGCTTGTCCGCCGCCTCGTCGCGCGTCTCGCCCCAGGTGATCAGCTTGGCGATCATCGGGTCGTAGAACATCGAGACTTCGCCGCCTTCGTAGACGCCATCGTCCACGCGGATGCCGTCGATGCCCCGGCGGCCGTTCTCCTCGCCGTCATCCGTCCAGCCTTCGACCGGCGGATTGTAGCGCACGAGGCGGCCGGTGGAGGGTAGGAAGCCGCGATAGGGATCTTCGGCGTAGACGCGGTTCTCGATGGCCCAGCCGTCGATCTTCACATCGTCCTGCGTCAGTTCCAGCTTCTCGCCTGCCGCGACGCGGATCATCTGCTCGACCAGGTCGACGCCGGTGATCGCTTCGGTGACTGGGTGCTCCACCTGCAGGCGGGTGTTCATTTCAAGGAAGTAGAAGCTCTCGCCCGTCGGGTCCGCGCCCGAGACGATCAGTTCCACTGTGCCCGCCGAATAGTAACCCACCGCGCGCGACAGGGCGACGCACTGCTCGCCCATCGCCTTGCGCATCGCCGGCGTGACGAAGGGCGACGGCGCTTCCTCGACCACCTTCTGGTGGCGGCGCTGGATCGAGCATTCGCGCTCGTTCAGGTAGAGGATGTTGCCGTGCTTGTCGCCGAGGATCTGAATCTCGATGTGGCGCGGGTTGAGGATGAACTTCTCGATGAAGACGCGGTCGTCGCCGAACGAGTTCAGGCCCTCGCGCTTGGTAGCCTCGAAGCCTTCGCGCACGTCGTTTTCGTTGTAGGCGAGGCGCATGCCCTTGCCGCCGCCGCCCGCGCTGGCCTTCATCATCACCGGGTAGCCGATCTCGGCCGAGATGCGCACCGCATGCTCGGTATCCTCGATCTCGCCGACGAAGCCGGGGACGACGTTGACGCCGGCGGCCTTGGCGAGCTTCTTGGACTCGATCTTGTCGCCCATCGCCGCGATCGCGCCGACAGGAGGGCCGATGAACTCGATGCCCTCTGCCGCCAGCGCCTCTGCGAACGAGGTGCGCTCGGACAGGAAGCCGTAGCCGGGGTGCACGGCGTCGGCGCCGGTCTGCTTGGCGGCGGCGATGATCTTGTCGGCAATCAGGTAGGACTGCGCGGCCGGCGCGGGGCCGATGTGCACAGCCTCATCCGCCATCTGCACGAACGGCGCGCGGGCGTCGGCGTCGGAATAGACGGCGACCGTGGCGATACCCATGCGGCGCGCCGTCTTGATGACGCGGCAGGCGATCTCGCCCCGGTTTGCGATCAGGATTTTTTTGAACATGGCACCTCGAAGCCCCATTCGGGGTCTTGTTTGTTGGCGGTCGGAAACAGGAACTGCAGCGCCTGCGGCGAGAGGACGTGATAGGCCGTGGCGTGGGTCAGATCCTCACGCGGCGAGAGGCAGACCAGCGAGCCGCCCGCTGCCGCGACGCGCTGCGCGGCCCGAGCGGTTTCCTGACCTTCGTTCGAATATGTCAGATACAACGGACCGGCCCGGGGAGACGTAGCGATCAGCCCTGCGGCCGCTTTGGCGAGGGCCGCGTCATCCCACCACAGGCTCGCGTCGATGGCGGCATAACGGTGGAACAGGCCAGGCTCGCGCAGCCACGTCTCGACGATGAACAGACCGGCGAGCGATTCACCGATCACGCCATCGTCGCCATTGGTGCGATAATCCGCCTCGATCAGCGGCTTGACCTTGTCGCGCAGGAAGGCGCGAAAACGCGTGGACTGGCCTGCAGTCGGATACTGTTTGTGCTGCGCTGCATTGCCCGCGCTGCCGATCAGTTCGGCGCGGCGGTCCTTGCTTTCGATGCCGACGACGATCACCGGCAGCGAGCGCCCCCAGACCGCATTCAGCGCGCTCGTTCCGGCAACATGCAGGAAGTCCTGCGAAAGCCCCCCGTCGATGAGGTACAGCACCGGATAGCGCTTAGCCCCATCCGCATAGCCTTCGGGCAGATAGACGTTGATCTGTCTCGAATCGCCGTCGGCAAAATCCACGAGGTGTGTTTGCCCGATCGTGATCGGGGTCGGCGCGGACGAGGCGGCTACCGCAACGGCCGGCACGGAAAGGAGGCAGGACAACGCCAGCAGCATTGATCCCGCCCGTTTCATCACTCGGCAGCCTCCAGCTTTGCGCAGCCCTTGGGCATGCGCTGGGCCTCGACTTGCGCCGGCGTCAGTTCGATGGCCATCGGCTTGAGGCCGAGGCGGGCGAACATCGCAAGGTCGTTGTCGTCGCCCGCATTCGGCGCGGTGAGCAGCTTGTCGCCGGTGAAGATCGAGTTCGCACCCGCCAGGAAGCACATCGCCTGCGTCATCTCCGACATCGACTCGCGACCGGCAGAGAGGCGCACCATCGATTGCGGCATGGTGATGCGCGCGACCGCCACGGTGCGCACGAACTCCACGTCGTCGATCTTCGCGAGCGGCGTATCGGCCAGCATGTCGCCCAGCACGGTGCCCTTGACCGGCACCAGTGCGTTGACCGGCACCGATTGCGGGTGCTCGGGCAAGGTGGCGAGCGTGTGGACGAAGCCCACGCGATCGGCGCGGGTCTCGCCCATGCCGACGATGCCGCCCGAGCATACGTTGATGCCCGCCATGCGCACGTTCGACAGCGTATCGAGGCGGTCATCCATCGTGCGCGTGGTGATGACCTGATCGTAGCGCTCGGGTGAAGTGTCGATGTTGTGGTTGTAGTAATCGAGGCCCGCGTCGCTCAGCATGTCGGCCTGATCGGGGGTCAGCATGCCCAGCGTCATGCAGGTTTCCATGCCCATCGCGCGCACGCCCTTCACCATCTCGATGATGGCGGGCATGTCGCGGTCCTTGGGGTTGCGCCAGGCGGCGCCCATGCAGAAGCGGGTCGAGCCCTGATCCGCCGCCTGCGCCGCGCGCTGGAGCACCTGCTGCACCTCCATCAGCTTGGTCGCCTTGACGCCGCTGTTGGCCGAAACCGACTGCGAGCAGTAACCGCAATCCTCCACACACCCGCCGGTCTTGATCGAAAGCAGCGTGGAAAGCTGCACTTCGTCCGCCTTGTGGCTGGCGCGGTGGACCTCGGCGGCGCGGAAGACCAGTTCGGTGAACGGCAGGTCGAACAGCGCCGCGATTTCCTCGCGGGTCCAGTCGGTGCGGGGGGCGAAGGCGGGGGTTTGGGTCATAGTCATTCCTCAGGCGGCACGCGCGCGGCTCGGGGCCAAAGCCCTGTCATAGAACGCGATGCCGCGCTGATCCAGCATCCCCTTACTCGGCCGCCTGCAGTTCGGAGCCGGCCGGCGGCATGTTGTGGCCGAGCAGGCGCAGCACATCGGCAGCGCATTCGACCACGTTCGAGCCGGGGCCGTAGATGCCCTGAACTCCGGCATTGCGCAGGTATTCGTAGTCCTTCGCCGGGATCACGCCGCCCGCGATCACCTTGACGTCGCTGCGCCCGGCATCGCGGAGCTGCTGGATCAGTTCGGGGATCAGCGTCTTGTGACCGGCCGCGAGGCTGGAGGCACCGACGACGTCGACTTCGTTCTGCAAGGCCAGCACCACGGTTTCCTCGGGCGTCTGGAACAGCGGGCCGGAGACGACCTCGAAGCCCATGTCGCCGAAGGCCGAGGCGATGATGTTGGCGCCGCGATCGTGGCCGTCCTGGCCCATCTTGGCGACGAGCAGCTTGGGCTTGCGGCCAAGGCGGCGCTCCACCGCAGCCACGCCGTCGAGCACCTGCTGCCAGCGGCTGTCGCCCTCGTAAGGCGCGCCGTAGACACCCTTCACCGGGGTCGGCTGAGTGCCGTAGCGCTCGAAGCTCTCCTCCATCGCGGAGGAAATCTCGCCGAGCGTCGCGCGCGCACGGGCCGCTTCGACCGCGAGAGCCAGCAGGTTGTTCTCGATGCTGGCGGGCGCGGCGGCACCATCTGCCAGCGCCTTGAGTGCGGCCTGGCACACGGCTTCGTCGCGCTCCGCCTTCATCTTGTTGATGCGGGCGATCTGGCCTTCGCGAACCTTGGCGTTGTCGATGTCGAGCGTCTCGATCGCGTCCTCGGCGGCGAGGCGGTACTTGTTGACGCCGACGATCACGTCGTCACCCCGGTCCACGCGCGCCTGGCGGGAGGCGGCGGCGGTTTCGATCATCGCCTTGGGCCAGCCGGCGGCGACCGCCTTGGCCATGCCGCCATCGGCCTGCACGCGCTCGATGATCTCCCAGGCCTGGTCGACGAGGCTCTGCGTCAGCGATTCGATGTAGTACGAGCCACCCAGCGGATCGACGACATTGCACATGCCGGTCTCCTCCTGGATGATGATCTGGGTGTTGCGGGCGATGCGCGCCGAGAAATCGGTCGGCAGCGCGATCGCTTCGTCGAGCGCGTTGGTGTGCAGCGACTGGGTGCCGCCCAGCATCGAGGCCATAGCCTCGATCGTGGTGCGGATCACGTTGTTGTAGGGGTCCTGCTCCTGCAAGCTGACGCCCGAGGTCTGGCAGTGCGTGCGCAGCATCTTGCTACGCTCGTCCTTGGCGCCCAGTTCGGTCATCACCCGGTGCCACAGCACGCGCGCGGCGCGCAGCTTGGCCACTTCCATGAAGAAGTTCATGCCGATCGCGAAAAAGAACGACAGGCGGCCCGCGAACTTGTCGATGTCGAGGCCCGAGGCGACGCCGTAGCGCACGTATTCGGCGCCGTCGGCGATGGTGAAGGCCAGTTCCTGCACCTGCGTCGCGCCGGCTTCCTGCATGTGGTAGCCGGAAATCGAGATCGAGTTGAACTTGGGCATCTCGCGGCTGGTGTAGCCGAAGATGTCCGAGATGATCCGCATCGAGGGCTCGGGCGGGTAGATGTAGGTGTTGCGGACCATGAACTCCTTGAGGATGTCGTTCTGGATGGTCCCGTCGAGCAACTTGCGGTCGACGCCCTGCTCTTCACCGGCGACAATGAAGAACGCCAGGATCGGGATCACCGCGCCGTTCATCGTCATCGAGACGGACATCTTGTCGAGCGGGATACCGTCGAACAGGATCTTCATGTCCTCGACCGAGTCGATCGCCACGCCCGCCTTGCCGACGTCGCCCACCACTCGCGGGTGGTCGGAGTCATAGCCGCGGTGCGTTGCGAGGTCGAAGGCGACCGACAGGCCCTTCTGGCCCGCCGCGAGGTTGCGGCGGTAGAAGGCGTTCGATTCCTCGGCGGTGGAGAAGCCCGCGTACTGGCGGATGGTCCAGGGCCGGCCCGCATACATCGAGGCGCGCACGCCGCGCGTGAAGGGCGCGAAGCCCGGTAGACCGGGGTCCACGGTCACGTCCTCGGCGGTGTAGAGCGGCTTGACCGCGATGCCCTCGGGCGTGTCCCAGGTCAGGTCCTTGCCCTTGACTTCCTTGGTCGCCGCTGCCTGCCAGTCGTTGATGTCAGCCATTGTCCCGTGTCCTCTGCCTCCTCTCCCGCCTGCGGGAGAGGATACGAAGGCTTGGCAGCGTGCTGCCTAGCCGAAGTTGGTGTGGGCACTTTCCTGTCGGGTCGGGGCCCACCCCGCTGCGACTAGGACCTGCGATGCAGGCCCAAGTCTCGCTCCCCTCCCGCAAGCGGGTGGGGAAAAGAAATTCAATGCGCGCCCTTGGGCGTTTCCATGATCTCGGTGAGTTGGCCGCCCATGTCCTTGGGGTGGACGAAGAAGATCAGCGTCCCGTGTGCGCCCATGCGCGGCTCGCCCAGCACGCGCTTGCCGAGGCCCTCGAACCACGCCTTGGCGGCGTGGATATCGGGCACTTCATAACAGATGTGATGCTGCCCCCCGAGCGGGTTCTTCTCCAGCCACTTGCCGACCGCCGAGTCCGGCGAGGTGGGCTGGAGCAGCTCGATCTGCGTGCCCGCAGTGCCATCCTCGCCCGGCGTGTTGACGAAGCAGACGCGCACCTGCTGACTTTCGAGCACGAACGGCTCGGTCACGTCGGTAGCGCCCATCACGTCCCTGTAGAACGCGATGGAAGCGTCGAGATTGGGCGTGGCGACGCCGATGTGGTTGAGGCGGCCGAGCTTCATGCCAGTTATCCTACGTTCTCGATGACCATCGCGATGCCCTGCCCGCCGCCGATGCACATCGTGACGAGGCCGTACTTCCCGCCGATGCGCTTCAACTCGTACATGGCCTTGATGGTCAGCATGGTTCCCGTCGCGCCGACGGGGTGACCGATCGAGACGCCCGAACCGTTGGGGTTCACTTTCGCCGGATCGAAGCCGAGCACCTTGGCGACGGCGGCCGCCTGCGCGGCGAAGGCCTCGTTGCTCTCGATCACGTCAATCTGGTCGAGGCTCAGCCCGGCGCGCTTCAGCGCGATCGGAACGGCCTTGATCGGGCCTTCGCCCATGTATTCCGGCTCGACGCCCGCATGACCCCAGGCGACGATGCGCGCGAGCGGCTTGAGGCAGCGCTTCTCGACTTCAGCACCGGTGGCGAGCACCACGGCGGCGGCTCCGTCATTGATGCCGCTGGCATTGCCCGCAGTGACCGTTCCGTCCTTCTTGAAGGCCGGGCGCATCTTGCCCAGCACTTCAACGGTGGTGTCCGCCTTCACATGTTCATCGGTGTCGAAGACGGTGACGCCCTTGCGGGTCTTCACTTCGACGGGAAGGATCTGCTCCTTGAAGCGGCCCTCGGCGATGGCATGCGCAGCGCGGGCGTGGCTGGTCGCGGCGAGCGCGTCCATGTCCTCGCGGCTCACGCAGTGGCGCTCCGCCACATTCTCCGCCGTGATGCCCATGTGATAGCCGCCGATGGCGTCCGACAGGCCGAGCGTCAGCGCGTCTTCCTGCGTGTTGGCGCCCATCTTCCTGCCCCAGCGCACGCCGTGGTCATGGTAGGGGATGTTGGACATGACTTCGGCGCCGCCCGCGAGCGTCACCGAGGCTTCGCCCAGCTTCATCATCTGTGCGGCCGAGACGATCGCCTGCACGCCCGATCCGCACAGGCGGTTTAGCGTCAGCGCCGGAGTGGCGAGCGGGATGCCGGCATTGATGCCGATCACGCGGGCCAGCATCTGGTCGCGCGCGCTGGTGGGCATGACCTGGCCGATGACCACATGCTCCACCGCGTCCGCCTCGATCCCGGCGCGGGCAAGCGCTTCGGTAGCGACGAGGCCGCCGAGGTCCGAAGGCATGAACGACTTCAGCGAACCGCCGAAATCGCCGACTGCCGTGCGCACGCCGCTGACGATGTAGACTTCTTCCATGACCTGACTTCCAATCCCTTATCCTTCGACCGGGCGCCGTATTCGGCTTTCACATCCGGTCCGTGTACTCTCAAAAAGGCCACCTGCCGCGCATCACAGCGGGATGTTGTCGTGCTTCTTCCAGGGATTCTCGAGTTCCTTGTTCCGCAGCTTGCGCAGGCCCAGCGCGATGCGGCGCCGGGTCGAGTGCGGATAGATGACCTCGTCGATGTAGCCCCGGCTCGCCGCCACGAAGGGATTGGCGAAGCGGTCCTCGTATTCCTTGGTCTTGGCGGCGATGCCGTCTGCATCCTGACCGCGGAAGATGATCTCCACCGCGCCCTTGGCGCCCATCACCGCGATTTCCGCAGTGGGCCAGGCGTAGTTGAGATCGCCGCGCAAGTGCTTGGAACTCATCACGTCATAGGCGCCGCCATAGGCCTTGCGGGTGATGACGGTGATCTTGGGCACGGTCGCCTCGGCATAGGCGAACAGCAGCTTGGCGCCGTGCTTGATGATGCCGTTGTGCTCCTGATCGGTGCCGGGAAGGAAGCCCGGAACGTCGACGAAAGTGACCAGCGGAATGCTGAACGCATCGCAGAAGCGCACGAACCGCGCCGCCTTCTTCGAGGAATTGATGTCGAGCACGCCCGCCAGCACCATCGGCTGGTTGGCGACAATGCCCACGGTTTTGCCCTCGACCCGGCCGAAACCGATGATGATGTTGCCCGCGTGGAGCGGCTGGAGTTCGAAGAACTCACCCTCGTCCACCGTCTTGCGGATGACTTCATGCATGTCGTACGGCTGGTTGGCCGAAGGCGGGATGATCGTGTCGAGGCTGGGTTCCAGACGGTCCCATGCGTCGGCGGAGGGACGTTCCGGCACGCCGTCGCGGTTCGACGAGGGCAGGAAGTCGAAGAAATCGCGCGCCGCCAGCAGCGCCTCGATGTCGTTCTCCAGCGCAAGGTCGGACACCGAAGTCTTGCTGGAATGCGTGATCGCGCCGCCCAGCTCTTCCTGCGTGACGACTTCGTTGGTGACCGTCTTCACCACTTCGGGGCCGGTGACGAACATGTACGAGCTGTCCTTCACCATGAAGATGAAGTCGGTCATCGCGGGCGAGTACACCGCGCCGCCCGCGCAGGGGCCCATGATGAGCGAGAGCTGCGGCACCACGCCCGATGCCAGCACGTTGCGCTGGAACACGTCGGCGTAGCCGCCGAGCGAGGCCACGCCTTCCTGAATGCGCGCGCCGCCGGAATCGTTGAGGCCGATGACCGGCGCGCCCACTTTCAGCGCGGCGTCCATCACCTTGCAGATCTTCTGCGCGTGGCGGGCCGAGAGCGAGCCGCCGAACACGGTGAAGTCCTGGCTGAACACGTAGACGAGGCGGCCGTTGATGGTGCCCGAGCCGGTAACTACGCCGTCGCCGGGGATCTTCTGGTCCTGCATGCCGAAGTCGACGCAGTCATGTTCGACGTAGAGGTCCATCTCCTCAAAGCTGCCTTCGTCGAGCAGCACGTCGAGGCGTTCGCGCGCGGTCAGCTTGCCCTTGGCATGCTGCGCGTCGATGCGCTTCTGACCACCACCCAGCTTTGCGGCGGAGCGGCGCTTCTCCATTTCGGCGATATTTGCGGACATCCGGATTCCCTTGCCTCGGCGCATGCAGCGTCAATTGCTGCATCCGCGTAAGACCGGGAAAGGCCTCTGGTCAACTGTTTTTAATCGACCGGTTAAACTTATCCGGGGTGGGTGCGCGAACTATCCGTCTGGCGATGGATGTTGGCAGCAAGGGGGCTTCGGCAGACTGCGCCAGATCCTTCGAAAAGCGCAGGATGAGCGGATTAAGTGTAAACCCCTTGAACCCGCTCAGGCTGAGCTTGTCGAAGCCCCATCTGCGGCGCACTATCTCAGAAAAGGCAGCGCGCCGCAGATCACTTCATCAGCACCAGTTCTTCCGACATCGTCGGGTGAACGGCCACGGTGGCGTCGAAATCGGCCTTGGTCAGCCCCGCCTTCACCGCGATCGCCGCGACCTGGATCAGTTCCGGCGTGTCCGCGCCGATCATGTGGATGCCCAGAACCTTGTCCGTCTCGGCATGGCAGATCATCTTGTAGAGCGAACGCTCGTTGCGCTGCGCCAGCACGTTCTTCATCGAGCGGAAGTCGCTGGTGTAGACCTTGCAGGTGCCGAACTGCTCGGTCGCCTGCGCTTCGGTCAGGCCCACGCCCGCAAGCGGCGGATGGCTGAACACCGCCGAGGCAATGCACGAATAGTCCACGCTGGTCTCCTTGCCGCCGAACACGCGGTCGGCGAAGGCCTGCCCCTCGCGGATGGCGACGGGGGTGAGCTGCACGCGGTCGGTCACGTCGCCCACGGCATAGATGCTCGGCACGCTGGTGCGCGCGTTCTCGTCCACCGCGATGGCGCCCTTTGCGTTCAGCTTGACCCCGACATCCTCGAGGCCGAGGCCCTCGATATTGGGCACGCGTCCGGTGGCGAACAGGACGAGATCGACTTCGATCGGTTCGTGATTGCTCATGTGTACGACCAGCGAACCGTCCTCCTGCTTCACGATTTTCTCGAAGTTCGCGTTGAAACGGAACTCCATGCCCTTCGCGAGCGAAATCTGGAGCAGGCGGTCGCGCACGCTTTCGTCATAGCCGCGCAGGATCTGGTCCGAGCGGTTGATGAGCGTCACATGGGCACCGAACTGGTGGAAGATGCCCGCGAACTCGTTGGCGATATAGCCCGCGCCCGCGATCAGCACGCGCCCCGGAATCGCGTCGAGGTGGAACGCCTCGTTCGAGGTGATGCCGTGGGTATGGCCAGGGCACGAAGGCACCTGCGGCCGCGCGCCGGTGGCGATCAGAATGTGCCTGGCGGTCTTCTTCTCGCCGTTCGCCAGCGTGATCTCGTGCGGGCCGGTGATCGTCGCGCGCTGGTGGAATATCTCGACCTTATTGTTGTCGAGCGTCTGCGTGTAGAGGCCGTTGAGGCGATCGACGTCGCCCAGCACGTTGTCGCGCAGGGTCTTCCAGTCGAACTTCGGCTCGCCCACTTCCCAGCCGAAGTGGCGCGCGTCCTCGAGGTCTTCGGCGAAGTGCGCGGCGTAGACGAGCATCTTCTTGGGCACGCAGCCCCGGATCACGCACGTACCGCCGACCCGGTACTCCTCCGCCACCGCCACGCGCGCGCCGTAGGCAGCCGATACGCGGCTTGCGCGCACGCCGCCCGAACCGGCGCCGATGGTGAAGAGGTCGTAGTCGTAATCGGCGTCTTTGGCGGGCATGCGATGAAGCTCCTTTGGTCGCGGGGGCATATGGGACATGGGGCCTGCGATTGCCAGCGCACGGGGACGCGGCAGGCGGATTTCCATCCGGCGCTCAAGAATTTCTTCCTGCCGCTTTGACCTCGGAACGCATTGTCAACTTTATCGGTTGAGTTTACATTCGAGCCCATAGCACAAGGGAGATCGCCGATGCCCCGTTCTCTTCAAAGTCGTTCACCCCAGAGCGAATCCGAAAAGCAGGAACCGCTGATCCTTCTCGTCCCCGGCCTCGACGGCAGCGGACCGCGCCACTGGCAGCGGCGCTGGGCGGAAGAGTTCGACAATGCCCAGCTGGTGGAGCTGGGCACCTGGGACAACCCCCACCGCAACACCTGGATCAACCGCTTGAACCTGGCCGTGCACCGCGCGGGACGACCCGTGGTGATCGTCGCCCACAGCCTCGGCTGCATCCTGACGGCATGGTGGTCGAAGTTCGAGCAGCCGAGCTGGTCGGCCCCGGTGATCGGCGCGATGCTGGTGGCCCCGCCGGAGGTCGATTTCTTCCCGCGCGATGAACGGGTGACCGGCTTCGCGCCGACGCCTGCCGATGCGCTGCCCTTCCCCTCGCTGCTGGTGGCGAGCCACAACGATCCGTGGATGGGCTTCGAGACCTCGAAAAGCCTAGCGCGGCGCTGGGGCAGCACGTTCGTGGATGCCGGCAATACCGGGCATATCAATGCCGATTCCGGCCTCGGCAGCTGGGAGGACGGCAAGCGCCTGCTCTCGCAGTTGATCGAGGTCGGCGCATCCTCGCCGGGATCCGCCCTGGCTGCTCATGCCGATTGGGCCGAGGGCCTCGAACACCGCGCCTGACGGCGCGTTATCCTACCCTTGCAGGGCGCCGGGGCGACCTCACCGTCGTCCCGGCGTATTATTTTCAGGCGATTCCCGCCAGCGCCAGCAGTGCGGTGGTCGAGGGATCGAACTCCACGCCGCCCTGCTCGATCTGCTTGGCGATCTCCTTGCCGAGTTCCACCCCGAACTGGTCGAACGGGTTGATCCCCAGCAGCACGGCGTTGGCGAAAGTCCGGTGCTCATGGAACGCCACGAGGGCGCCGAAGGTGGCGGGCGTCAGGTCATCCACCAGGATTGTCGCCGAGGGGCGGTCGCCCGGATAGGCACGCGCCGGGTCCTCGCTCGCCTTGCCCGCCATCAGCGCGGCACCCTGCGCGAAGCAGTTCGACAGCAGGATGCGGTGGTGATCGAACGCAAGGTCGTGCCCGGGCGCGATCGAGGCGATGAAGTCCACCGGCACCAGGTTGGTGCCCTGGTGCAGCAGCTGGAACACCGCATGCTGCGCATCGGTGCCCACCCCGCCCCAGGTGATCGGCGCGGTCGGCCCGTCTATCGGCTTGCCATCGAAGGTCACCTGCTTGCCGTTGGATTCCATCTCCAGCTGCTGGAGATAGTCGGGCAGCAGCGCCATGCGCTCGTCATAGGCGAAGACCGCGCGGGTCTGGCAGCCGCGCAGGCGGGTGTAGTACTGGTCGGCGAAAGCAGCACGCAAGGGCAGGTTCGCAAGACCGTCAGTATCGCGGAAATGCACGTCCATCGCCGCCGCACCGTCAAGGAACTCGGCGAAGTCCGGCCAGCCCAGCGCCATCGCCACCGGGAACCCGATCGACGACCACAGCGAGTAACGCCCTCCCACGCTCTCGGAGAACGGCAGAATGCGGGTTTCGTCCACGCCCCATTCCATCGCCTTTTCCGGCGCGGCGGTGAGCGCGACGACCCGGCCGTAGGGATCTTCGACACCGTTCTCGCGCAGCCAGATCAGCACGCTGTCGGCGTTGGTCATCGTCTCGATGGTGGTGAAGGTCTTGGAAGCGACCGCGAGCATCGTGGTGGCCGGATCGCACTTGGCAAAGGCCTGCTCCAGCGCGCAGCCGTCGATGTTGGAGACGACATGCACGTCCACCATCGCGCCCTCACGGGCCAGCGCGTCGATCGCGAGCGCCGGGCCGAGCGCCGAACCGCCGATGCCGACATGGATAAGGTGCCTCACCTCGCCCATGGCGCCGCGGTGGATGGCCTCGACGATGGCGGCCATGCGGTGGTGGTTCTCGGCAGCGATCTGGACGCTCTCGTCCTTGCCGACGCCGCGCTGGGCGGTGTGCTCGGCGGCGCGGCCTTCGGTCGGATTGACGATCTCGCCCGCGAACAGCGCCGCGCGGCGGCCAGCGAAGTCCTGCGCCTGCGCCAGTTCCTCGAAGGCGGCGACGTGCGCGGCGTCGAGGTGCGTCTTCGACCAGTCGAACAGGATTCCGGTGGAGTTCTCCTCCTCACCCAGTTCTAAGCGCGTCGCGAAAGCATCCAGACGGCCGGAATCGGCATCGAAAAGCTGCCTCAAGGTGGGTTTGTCGAGGCCCTGCAGCTTGTTCCATACCGCTTCGCTCATACAACGCATCTCCTGTAAGCATTCGGTGCGCCTTATGCGTTCCGCAGTTGCGAAATCCAAGCCCGAGTTGTGCAATTATCGGCCAGCACCTCATGTTGGTCGGGATCGCTCTTGACGGAAGCACGCGGCCATGGGCAAGGGTTTGCCCATGAGCGACACCCATAGCGCGACAAAGATCGAAGCCGGCCAGGCACCCGCCGGAGCCCCTGATGCCAAGCCCAAGAAGGACGAGAACTTCTTCTCGTTCCTGTTCTGGCTGGTGCTGGGCGTGGTGGTGCTGCGCAGCTTCATCGTTTCGCCCTTCAACATCCCCAGCGAGTCGATGCTGCCACGGCTGCTGACCGGCGACTATCTGTTCGCCACCAAGTGGTCCTACGGCTTCTCGAAATACTCGCTGCCGTTCAGCGTGCCGCTGATCCCCGGGCGCATCCTGGCCAGCCAGCCCGAGCGCGGCGACGTGGTCATCTTCAAGGCTCCGCCTGACAACGACGTCGACTACATCAAGCGCGTCATCGGCCTGCCCGGCGACGAGATCCAGATGAAGGGGGGCCAGCTGTGGATCAACGGCAAGTCGGTGCCCAAGGTGAAGGTCGCCAACTTCACCGTGCCCGTCAGCCCCAACACCGATTGCGGCCCCGGCTTCGAGACCACGGACAAGGGCAAGGACGTCTGCTCCTACCCGCAGTTCCGCGAGACGCTGCCGAACGGCAAGAGCTACACCGTGCTCGACATGGGGCCAACCCCGCAGGACGACACCGGCGTTTTCGTGGTCCCTGAAGGCCACCTGTTCCTGATGGGCGACAACCGCGACAACTCGATGGACAGCCGTTTCCCGGCGGTCGAGGGCGGCGGCGTCGGCATGGTCCCGCAGGAGAACCTTGTCGGCAAGGCGGCGGTCATGATGTTCTCGACCGACGGTTCGGCCGAATGGATCAAGCCCTGGACATGGTTCACCGCCGCGCGCTGGAGCCGCATCGGGAGCGTGATCTGAGTGCTTGAAGCAAATACCCGCGCCTTTCTGATCAAGCATTCCGGCCAGGAGCCGCTCGACGAAGCGCTCTGGCAAGCGGCCCTGACGCACGGCTCCACCGGCGAGAAACGCAATTACGAAAGGCTGGAGTTCCTGGGCGACCGGGTGCTCGGCCTCTCGGTCGCCGAATGGCTCTACCGCGGCAGCGACGAGGCGGAAGGCCGCCTGTCGCAGCGCCTCAACGCGCTCGTCAGCCGCGCCACTTGCGCCACGATCGCCCGCGACATCGGCCTCGGCCCGCACATGCGCCTCGGCAAGCAGGCGCGCGATGACGGCGGGCAGGATTCGGAGAACATCCTGGGCGACGTGATGGAGGCGATCATCGGCGCCTGCTTCACCGAGCGCGGTTTCGAAGCGGCGCGCGATATGGTACTCGGCCTCTGGGCGGATACGCTCCAGGGCAAGACCGGCAAGCGCAAGCATCCCAAGTCCGCGCTGCAGGAATGGACCGCAGGCAACCGCCGCCGGATGCCCGAGTACAAGCTGATCGAGCGTTCAGGTCCGGATCACGCCGCGCGCTTCACGGTCGAAGTGTCGGTCCACAACGTCGGTTCGGCACAGGCCACCGCCCATTCCAAGCAGGACGCCGAGACCGGCGCCGCAGAAGAGTTCATGAGGAAATTCGGCTAGCGAGGCGTTCTGCTTCATCACCCTTCGACAAGCTCAGGGTGAGCGGATTTGTAATACGGGAATTTTATATTCTTAAGTACGTTATGTATGGATATGCCAGCATGAACCTTGAATTTCCGCTCATGCTGAGCTTGTCGAAGCACAGGCCGCATGGCGCAACCGGAGCCGCACAATCATGACCCAGCACTGCGGTCTCGTCGCCGTCATCGGCGCCCCCAACGCGGGCAAGTCCACGCTCGTCAACGCGCTCGTCGGGCAGAAGGTGGCGATCACCTCGGCCAAGGCGCAGACCACCCGCGCCCGCCTGCTCGGCATCGCGCTCGAGGGCGAGGCACAGATCATCCTCGCCGACACCCCCGGCATCTTCGCGCCGCGCCGCCGCCTCGACCGCGCTATGGTCGCCGCCGCCTGGGAAGGCGCGCAGGAAGCCGACGCGATCCTGCTGATCGTCGATGCGGTGAAGCTGCGCCGCCACGAACTGATGCCGCTGCTCGAAACGCTGAAGGACCGCACCGAACGCAAGGTGCTGGTGCTCAACAAGGTCGATGCAAGCGCCAAGGAAAAGCTGCTGGTGCTGGCGCAGGAATTCACCGCCGAAGTGCAGTTCGACGAGGTGTTCTTCGTCTCCGCCCTCAGCGGCGACGGCGTGCCGGAACTGAAAACCTGGCTCGCCGGGCAGATGTCCGAAGGACCCTGGCACTACCCCGAAGACCAGGTTTCCGACGCCAGCGAACGCCTGCTCGCCTGCGAAATCACGCGCGAACAGCTCTACCGCCAGCTCCACGAGGAACTGCCCTACGACGCCGCCGTGCGTCCTGAGGCCTATACCCCCCGCAAGGACGGCTCGGTCGAGATCCGCCAGCAGATCGTGGTCACCCGCGACAACCAGCGCGCCATCGTGCTGGGCAAGGGCGGCTCGAAGATCAAGGCGATCGGCGAGGCCGCGCGCAAGGAACTGAGCGAAGTGCTCGGCCAGAAGGTCCACCTCTTCCTCCATGTGAAGGTCGAGGAGAACTGGGCCGAAACCAAAGACATCTACGAGGAAATCGGACTCGACTGGGTGAAATGATGAAGGCCGCATTCTCGACCCTCACTGCCACCGCATTCCTGCTGTGCGGCTGCGCCACGCCTTACATGAAAGCCGTGGCCGCCGAGAAGGCGCAGGTCACCCTGGTGGAAGAGAACCTGGCCGGGCAACGCTACGTCGCCATCGGCTCGTCGTTCGCTGCGGGACCGCAGCTGCCGCCGGTCAAGCCGAGCTGGCCCGCGCGCTGCGGTCAGAGCTTCAACAACTACCCGACGCTGCTCGCCGAGCGCTTCGGCATGGTGCTGATCGACCGTTCCTGCTCGGGTGCGGTGACCGACAACGTGCTCGGCCCCTGGGGCGAAGTGCCGCCGCAGATCAACAGCGTCACGCCCGACACCCGGCTGGTCACGATCACCATCGGCGGCAACGACCTGTCGTACATCGGCAACCTGTTCTCGGCGACTTGCGCCTTCAACGCGAAGATCATCGCCGCCTCGGGCGCCAAGACAAAGGCCTGCGGCCCGGTCCGCATCCCCACCGAGGCCGACTACGTCCGCGACGAGGCGCAGCTCAACGAGATCGCCCGCCGCATCAAGGCGACCGCCCCGCAGGCGCGCATCGTCTTCGTCCAGTACCTGACCCCCGTGCCGCCGCCGGGCAAGCTCTGCGCCGACACCCCGGTCAGCGAGACCGACGCCGCGATCGTGCGCGAGATCGGCCGCCGCCTTGCCGAGATCACCGGCCGCGTGGCGCAGGCGCACGGCACCATCGTCGTCGAGATGAACCAGTCCTCGGCCACGCACACCCCTTGCGACAAGGAGCCGTGGATGATCGGCTCGCCGCAGGGCTACGACGGGCGGCAGGGCCTGCAATGGCACCTCAACAAGGCGGGGATGCAGGCGACGGCGGACGGCATTTCCTCGTGGCTCATCAAGGCCGGCGTAAGGCCAGTGAAGCCTTCGGTGACGGTCGAGCCCGGCCTCAATCCTCCGGGACCGGCGCCGACGAAGCCTGCACCCGGGCAGCCGATTCCCGCCGTCCCGGTGCCGGCACCGACGGCCGCCCCAACGGCCAAGCCTACACCGGCGCCGACGGCCAAACCGTCGAACGAGACGAAGAAGCGCTCGTAACGCCGCGGAAGTCTGGCGACGGCGCGATCCGCCGTCGCATTCCTGCAATCAAAACGCCTTAAGCGCCCTTTCCCAACAACCGCCGTTCCCCCCGCGGCCGGAACGAGGAAAGGGTCGCTCATGGTCGCGCGGAGTGCCGCCGCGGCGCAACGGAATGTTCCGATTGCCGTTCGCCATCCTATCGGCGCCCGGCTTCGGTTGGGTTCGCTCGCGCTGTACCTGCCGATCGCCTTCGCATTGCGACTGCTGATGCTGGGCAAGCCCGCATTCCAGTCGGACGAGCAGTTCTACCTCCTCGTCGGGCAGCGCATGGCGCAGGGCGCCCTTCCCTACGTCGACATCTGGGATCGCAAGCCCTGGGGCCTGTTCGCGCTCTATCGCGCCGTTTACGCCCTGCCGTTCGATCCGGTCTTGACTTATCAGTTGCTCGGCCTTGCCTGCTCGGTGCTCACCGCGCTGCTCATCGAGCGCATTGCCCGCCGCATCGCTCCGCCCCGCGCAGCGCAGTGGGCGGGGCTGGTCTATCTGCTTTGGCAGCCGGTGTTCAACGTGGCGCTTGGCCAGTCGCCGGTGTTCTACAACCTGCCTGTCGCCCTTGCCGCGCTGATCGTCGTCGATGTGCGAACGCGGGCGCACGATCCCTTGCTTGCCCGCCGCGGCCTGAAGGCGATGCTGCTGTTCGGGCTTGCGATGCAGATCAAGTACACGGCGGTCTTCGAAGGCGCTGCCTTTGGCCTGATGCTGCTGGGACGCGGCAGGGCGGACGGCTGGCCGCCCCGGAGACTGGTCCTGACGGGCGCCGGATGGATCGCGGCGGCGCTGGCTCCGACTGCGGCGGTCTGGACAGGCTATGCATGGCTCGGCCACGGCGATGCCTTCGTGCAAGCCAATTTTACCTCGATCCTGGGCCGCACGACGGACATGGCCGATGCCTTCGGTCGGCTCGCCAAGGAATGCCTGGCGCTAATCCCCTTCGCGCTCGCCCTGCTTCTGGCGCCCCATCGCCTGCGCCCCGTTCGCGGAGAGCGTCCGGCCGCCCTGCCGTACCTGCGCATTTGGGCGCTGGCGAGCATCGGCGGGTTCCTGGTTTTCGGCACTTGGTACGACCACTATCTCGGCCCCGTGCTGGTGCCGCTGAGCGTGCTTGCTGCCCCGGCCCTCGCACGTAGCCGCCCGGGAGAGCGCTGGTACGGCCAACTGCTCCTGGGCATGGGTGTCGTCGGTGCAATCGCGGTACCCGCCCTGCAGGTCCGCGAAAGGGGCGATGCCACGCAGTTCGCGAGCATGACACACGCGATCACGCGCGAACTGCACGGCCGCTGCCTTTACGTCTTCGAGGGCGACAGCGCGCTCTACCGCACCACCAACACCTGCATTCCAACGCGATTTGCCTACCCAAGCCACCTCAATGCGATGAATGAAGCGGGCGCGCTGAACATCGACCCGGTGAGCGAAGTACGCCGCATCATGGCCAGCCGCCCCGGCGTGGTGGTGATCGGGCTGTCGAAGCGTCCGAACCGCGCCAACGACAAGACGCGCGACATCGTCATGAAAGCGCTGCGCAGCGATTACCAAACTTATGCGCAGGCCAGCCTAGGCACCCGCCGGTTCGCGCTGTGGCGGCTGAAATGACGCCGCCCCGGAACTGATCCGGGGCAGGAGACCGTCACCGCGCCTTGGCGATGTTCATGCCATGCTGGCGCGCCGCATCCTTGGTCGATTCCTCGGTTCGGTTGAGGGCCTTGGCAATTTCCTTGAGGCCCTTGCCCTTGCCCGCGAGGGTCTGCAGCTTCTGCAGTTCCTCGGGCTTCCAGGGCTGCTTGTGCTTGGCAACCTTGTCGCTCATGCTTCGACATCCCACGGTGCGGCGCTGTCCTGATCGGCATCTGCGGCCGCCTTCTTTTTCGGTGCTGCTTTCTTGGCCGTTGCCTTCTTTGCCGCCGGCTTCTTGGCACCGTCCGTCTTGGCGGCGGCAGTCTTCTTGGGCGCCGCCTTCTTGGCTGGCGCCTTCTTCTTGCCCTTGGCCGGCCCCTTGGCCGCCTTCTCGTCGATCAGCACGACGGCCTGCTCGGCGGTGAGGTCTTCCGGCTTCTGGTCGCGCGGGAGGGTGGCGTTGGTGGTGCCGTCGGTGACGTAAGGGCCGTAGCGTCCCGCCATGACCTTGATCTCGCCGCCGCTGGTCGGATGCGCGCCCAGCACCTTGAGCGGTTCCGCTTTGGTGCGCGAGGCCGCGCCGCCGCGATTGGCGGCGTCAGCCAGCATCGAGACCGCGGCGTTCATGCCGGTGTCGAACACTTCCGCCGTCGAACGCAGCCGCGCATACTTGCCGTCATGCGCGAGGTACGGGCCGTAACGGCCGATGCTGGCAGTGATATCCTTGCCCGTCTCCGGGTGCGGACCCACGGTGCGCGGCAGGCTGAGCAGCTTGATGCCCCATTCCAGCGTCAGTTCGTCGATATCCTTGGGGATCGAGGCACGCTTAGCCTCCTTGCCCTCGCCGAGCTGGATGTAGGGACCGAAGCGCCCGGTACGGCGCATGATCTCCATGCCGGTCTCGGGGTCCTTGCCCAGCCCTTCGTCATCGCCGCCTTCGGCGTTGCCGCCGGGCTGCGCGAACTTGCGGGTGAATTTGCACTCCGGATAGTTCGAGCATGCGACGAACGCGCCGTAGCGCCCGCCGCGCAGGGACAGGCGCCCCTCGCCGCACTTGGGGCAGACACGCGGATCCGTGCCGTCCGCCTTGGGCGGGAACAGGTAATCGGAGAGGAATTCGTCCAGCGCCTCGGTCACTTCCGAGGGCTTCTTCTCCATCACCTCGTCGGACTTGGGCTTGAAGTCGCGCCAGAAGGCTTCGAGCAGGGCCTTCCATTCCTGGCGGCCGCCCGAGACGTCGTCGAGTTCGTCCTCCATGCCCGCCGTGAATTCATAAGCCACGTAGCGGGGGAAGAAGCGTTCGAGGAACGAGGTGAGAAGTCGCCCCGTCTCCTCTGCGAAGAAACGGTTCTTCTCGGTCCGCACGTAAGCGCGGTCCTTGATGACCTGGATCGTCGCGGCATATGTCGAAGGACGCCCGATGCCCAGTTCCTCCAGCCGCTTCACAAGACTGGCTTCCGAGAAGCGCGGCGGGGGCTGGGTGAAGTGCTGCTCGGCGGTCACGTCCTTCTTGGCCGGCATGTCGCCCGCCTTCATGAAGGGCAGCAGGCCTGCCTCGTCGTCATCGTCGGCCTTGTTGTCGCGGCCTTCCTCGTAGACGGCAAGGAAGCCCGGGAATTTCACCACGGTGCCGGTGGCGCGCAGTTCGTTGCGGCCAGTTCCGTCGCGCAGGGTTACGGTGGTACGCTCAAGCTGGGCCGAAGCCATCTGGCTGGCCATCGCGCGCTTGAAGATCAGATCGTACAGGCGCGCCTCGTCCCCTGAACCGAAGCGGTCCTTGGTGAACTCGGTGGGACGGATCGCCTCGTGCGCTTCCTGCGCGTTCTTGGCCTTGGTCTCGTAGTGGCGTGGTTTTTCCGGGACGAAGTGGCCGGAGAAGCGCTCGGCGATGGCGGCGCGGGCGGCCGAGATCGCACTCGGGTCCATCTGCACGCCGTCGGTACGCATGTAAGTGATCGCGCCCGCTTCATAGAGCGTCTGCGCCACGCGCATCGTCTGGCTGGCCGAGAAGCCCAGCTTGCGCGCGGCCTCCTGCTGCAGGGTCGAGGTGGTGAACGGCGGCTGCGGGTTGCGGCGATGCGGCTTGGTCTCGACGCCCTCGACCTTGAAGGCGCCCTGCTCCACCGCCGTCTTGGCGCGCATGGCGATACCCTCTTCGCCCAGGCTCAGGCGGTCGAGCTTCTGGCCCTCGAAGGTCACCAGCTTCGCGGTGAAGTCGGTCCCGTCATGCGCCATCTGCGCGGCAACGGACCAGTACTCCTGCGGCGTGAACGCCTCGATCTCGCGCTCGCGATCGACGATCAGGCGCAGTGCCACCGACTGCACGCGGCCCGCCGACTTGGCACCGGGCAGCTTGCGCCACAGCACCGGCGAAAGCGTGAAGCCGAACAAGTAGTCCAGCGCACGGCGGGCGAGGTAAGCGTCGATCAGGTCCTGATCCAGCTCGCGCGGCTGGGTCATCGCCTTGGTGACGGTTTCCTTGGTGATCGCGTTGAAAGTGACGCGCTGCACGTCCTTGGGCAGCGCCTTGCGCTTGGCCAGCAGTTCGCGCACGTGCCACGAGATCGCCTCGCCCTCGCGATCAGGGTCGGTCGCGAGGATCAGGCGGTCGGCGGTCTTGGCCGCGTCGGTGATCGCCTTCACCTGGCGCTGCTTGTCGCCGTAGAGTTCCCAGTCCATCGCGAACTCCTCGTCCGGGCGGACGGAGCCGTCCTTGGGCGGCAGGTCGCGGACGTGGCCGTAGCTGGCGAGGACCTTGTAGTCCTTGCCCAGGTACTTCTCGATGGTCTTTGCCTTGGCGGGCGATTCTACGATGACTAGCTGCATTCTCTAACTCGATCTGCCCCTCGCGTGCGCGCACGCATACATACACGTACAAGGTGGGTCGTGTTCGACCGGGCCGTCAAGCCCCGCCGGGACGGCTCCCTTGCCGCATAAGCGCTGCGGGATAAAGACGCACCGTCGATTTCTTCCGGGCAGCACGCTCACCCAAGACTGACCCGCCCACCGGCGTGGCGGGCAAGCCTGCCGTCCAGTTCCAACTCTAGCAGGGCAAGCTGAACGGCAGCGGCGCTCGCGCCCGACTGGCGGATCAGTTCATCGACGGCAACCGGCGCGGTCGTGAGCAGACCCGCCACGTCGGCGGGATTGGCGGCCGCTGCCGACGGCACCTCCTCGCCCCAGTCACGGGGCGCTTCGCGCAGGCTCGTCGGCACCGCGCCCGAAAAGTCGGTCAGTTCCTCGATCACGTCCTGCGCTGCCTGCACCAGCGTGGCGCCGTCGCGGATCAACTGGTTGCAGCCATGCGAGCGCGAATCGAGCGGAGAGCCGGGGATCGCCATGACCTGCCGCCCCATCTCGCCCGCCAGCCGCGCGGTAATGAGCGAGCCGGACTTCGGCGCTGCCTCGACCACCAAGGTGCCCAGGCACAACCCGGCGATGATCCGGTTGCGGGAGGGGAAATGGCGTGCCAGCGGCTCGGAGCCGGGAGGCTGCTCCGCCAGCAGCAGACCGTGCGTCGCGACCTCTTCCTGCAGGGCTGCGTGCTCGGGCGGATACGTGATGTCGATGCCGCTGGCGATGATGCCCACGGTCGCTCCACCCGTCGCGAGTGCGCCCTGATGCGCGGCCCCGTCGATGCCGCGGGCGAGGCCGGAAACGACTGTCCAGCCCTCTCCGGCAAGTTCATGCGCGAACTCCCGTGCCAGCCGGATCGCGGCAGCGGAAGCATTGCGCGCGCCGACCATGGCGACGCACGGCCGCGCCAGCACGGACATGTCTCCGCGCCAGGTCAGGATCGGCGGCGCGCCCTCGGTCTCGCCGAGCAGGCGCGGATAGTCCGGCGAATCGTGGAAGAGATAACGCGCGCCGGTTTTGCGAGCGGCGGCGATCTCGTCGTGAACGCGGCGCTCCGGCGCGGGTGCGTAAGGACGTCCGGATCGCCCCGCGACCTCCGGCAAGGCCGCGATCGCATTTACTGCGTTGCCGAACCGGGCCAGGAGGTGGCGGTAAGTGACCGGTCCGACATGGGGCGAGCGTAACAGGCGAATGCGGGCGAAGGCCTCGTCCCGCGAAAGACCGCCCGGGGCACTCACTTTTTCTTGCCGCCTCCGATGCGCGGTTCGGTTCCCGCACGCAGACGGGCGATGTTCTCACGGTGCTGGAACAGCACGAGCGCGGCAATGACGGTCAGGACCAACCCCGCCTGCGGATAGCCCAGCACGAACGCGGCAAGCGGCGCGACGATCGCCGCAGTCATGCCCGATACCGAGGAGATGCGCACCGTCGCCAGCAACCCGATCCACGTCAGCGCGTAAGCCAGCCCGACCGGCCATGCGAGACCGAAGGCCACGCCCGCTGCGGTCGCCACGCCCTTGCCCCCCTTGAAACGCAGCCAGACCGGGAAGCAGTGGCCGAGGAGCGCGCCCAGGGCTGCCAGCGGTGCCGTTTCGGGCCAGATCTGCGCAGCGATGAGTACTGCAGCCAGACCTTTCAGCAAATCGAGCAGCAGCGTGGCAGCGGCAAGGCCCTTGCGCCCCGTACGCAGCACGTTGGTCGCGCCGATGTTGCCCGATCCGATCGAGCGCAAGTCGCCAGCGCCGGTCACCCGGGTCAGAATGAGGCCGAACGGCACGGAGCCGAGCAGATAGCCGAGTACGAGCGGAAGAATCCAAGTCATGCGACGCGCCTTAGCGCCCTATCGCGCTTTGCAGAAGACAGGTTGCAGCATTCGGCGTTGCCGGGACAACCCCGACGCGGTTAACAGGTGGCAAGGTCCAGGGATTGATGATGGCTTCCGATATCGAGAGCGCGCCGCAGAGCGTCGCCACCACGCTTGCAAGGATCGATGCGACGTCGCCGATCCTGCTGTTCGATTCGGGCGTCGGCGGGCTCACCGTGCTGGAGGAAGTGCGCAAGGCCCTGCCTGATGCGCCGATCATCTATGCCGCCGACACCGCCGGACTGCCTTACGGCACCAAGACCGAGGCGCAGATCGCGGCGCGCGTGGCCGGGCTGCTCGGCCGCATGACGGAGCGTTTCCGCCCGCGTCTGGTCTGCATCGCCTGCAATACCGCCTCGACCATCGCGCTGGGCATGGTGCGCGAAGTGCTGGAAGTGCCGATCGTCGGCACCGTGCCCGCCATCAAGCCCGCCGCCGCGATAACGAAGACCGGCGTGATCGGCCTGCTCGGCACCGAGGCGACGATCCGGCAGGCCTATGTCGACCGGCTGGAGCACGAATTCGCCGCCGGAAAGCGGCTGCTCCGCCACGGCGCGCCCGGTCTCGTCGAGGCGGCCGAGGCCAAGCTGCGCGGCGAACCCGTCGATCCCGCGCTCATCCGTCATG
This sequence comes from Novosphingobium sp. 11B, assembly GCF_054589055.1. Taxonomy (NCBI): domain Bacteria; kingdom Pseudomonadati; phylum Pseudomonadota; class Alphaproteobacteria; order Sphingomonadales; family Sphingomonadaceae; genus Novosphingobium; species Novosphingobium sp. 11B. The sequence goes on from NZ_BAAILP010000060.1 coordinate 37,096, forward strand.
CCGCCCAGGCGCTGCGCATGCAGCCCGATGGCGAGCGCATCGACACCGTGGTTCTCGCGTGCACGCATTTCCCGCTGGTCGAAGCCGAACTCGCCGAGGCTTTCGGCCCAGGCGTACGCTTCGTGCACGGCGCACAAGGCATCGCGCGGCAGGTCGCGCGTCTCACTGCGGGACAGGAATATTCTCGCCAACGACCCGACCGCGCGCTATTCACCGGACAGGGAGAATTGCCCGGTGCCTATGCCGAGAAGCTGGCGCATTACGGGCTCATGAGGATCGAGAGGTTTTGACGCGACGGCTCAATGTATGGTTGTTGTCGGTACTGCTCATCATCGCCATCCCCTACTACTGGTTCCTGGCCGATGCCGGGGCGGGGATCGGGAGCGGTGAGCCCAGGGCAAAGCCGCTGACGATAGGCGCTCTGCGCAAGCTCGCGGACGCGAGCGATGGCCAGCGCCCCATCGAACTGCGCGTCGAGACGGTGGGCCTGCGCATGACCTCGCGCAACATGCTGGTGGCGGGCGGCGGTCTGCGGCAAGCTCCCAACATTATCAGCGCTTATGAACTGATCGTGCCGGGCAACGGCCCGATCGTGATCGACGCCGGAATCTCCCGCTCCTCGGCCATGACGCACGAGTTCGATCGGTACAGCGGCGAGGCACAGGCCCGCATCGAGACCGCATTGTCGAAAGCCTCCCACGTCATCCTGCTCGCCGACAAGCCGACTCACAACGGCGGCTATCCAACGGGCACGCACCGGGTGGAGCAGGAACTGCCGCCCTCGGGCGACGTGCCTTATACGCTCGCGCCCGGCGTCGTGGTGATTCCGGCCAGCGGCGTCGCGCCGGAAGCGAACATGGTCTACGTCCGGCTCTCGGACGATCGCGAGTTCCTGTTCGCCGGTGACATCGCCAAGCTCGCCGTCAACTGGAAGGAATTGCGCCTTCCTGCACGCATCGCCACCCGCGGAGAGATTGCCTCTTTCCGCAGAGAAACCCTCTCCTGGTTGATGACGATCAATGCATTGCACCGCGCCGCGCCGCAGATGACGATCGTTGCGGGGCACGAGCCTTCCAAAATCCCGTTTTCCGCAGGCACGTTTTCCGATTAGCCCTTAGGTACAAGCGACTGGCAATGAGAGACGCGATAAGCTATTGGCCGCAGCAAATGCAGTCCGGGCAACGGGCGCAACGCTTTGGGCAGGCGCCGGAACAGGCAAGGCAGGACAAAGTCGACACCGTGAACTACGAGCACATTTTCGACCAGGCGATCGAGCGCCTTCACTCCGAAGGGCGCTACCGCGTCTTCATCGACATCCTGCGCAACAAGGGCGCCTATCCGAACGCGCGGTGCTTCGCCGGCCACAACGGGCCGAAGCCGATCACCGTGTGGTGCTCCAACGACTATCTCGCCATGGGCCAGCACCCCAAGGTGATCGAGGCCATGGAAGAGGCGCTGCACGACGTCGGCGCCGGCTCCGGCGGCACCCGCAATATCGGCGGCAACACGCATTACCATGTCGACCTCGAGGCCGAACTGGCCGACCTGCACGGCAAGCAGGGCGCGCTGCTGTTCACTTCGGGCTACGTCTCGAACGACGCCACGCTCTCGACGCTGGCCAAGCTGCTGCCCGGCTGCGTGATCTTCTCGGACGAACTGAACCACGCCAGCATGATCGCAGGCATCCGCAATTCGGGCTGCGAAAAGAAGGTCTGGCGCCACAACGACCTCGAACACCTCGAGGAACTGCTGGCCGAGACCGATCCTGCCCTGCCCAAGCTGATCGCCTTCGAATCGGTCTATTCGATGGACGGCGACGTCGCCCCGATCCACGCGATCTGCGACCTCGCCGAAAAGTACAACGCCCTCACCTACATCGACGAAGTCCACGCGGTCGGTATGTACGGCCCACGCGGCGGCGGCATCACCGACCGTGACGAGGCCGCCCACCGCATCGACATCATCGAGGGCACGCTGGGCAAGGCGTTCGGTGTCATGGGCGGCTATATCGCCACCAACAACAAGATCATCGACTGCATCCGCTCCTACGCGCCGGGCTTCATCTTCACGACCTCGCTCTCGCCGGTGCTGGTCGCGGGCGTGCTCGCTTCGGTGCGTCACCTCAAGAGCTCGAGCGTCGAGCGTGAGGGCCAGCAGCGTTCCGCCGCGATGATGAAGCTGATGTTCCGCGATGCGGGCCTGCCGGTTATGGACTCCGTCACGCACATCGTCCCGCTCATGGTGGGCGATCCGGTGCGCGCCAAGCAGATCAGCGACATCCTGCTCGCCGAATATGGTGCCTACGTGCAACCGATCAATTTCCCGACCGTCCCGCGCGGCACCGAGCGCCTGCGCTTCACCCCCGGCCCCGCGCACACCGAAGAGATGATGCGCGAACTGACCGAAGCCCTGGTCGAAATCTGGGACAGGCTGGAAATGCGCCTCGCCGCCTGAGACGAGCGGCACGCTTTCGCAGTTGCAAGATATTCTTGTCCGAAAGGCCCTCCGCACCGCGCGGGGGGCCTTTTTTCTCACGCGCTCCGTTCCCAAGTGCACGTGCGTTGCGGCGCTTCCAGCGCTCTCTCCCCCCTTTGCAACGACATGACCAGAGGACCATCCATGGCAAAGCTCTTCGAGCCCCTTACTCTCGGCGACGTCACGCTCGCCAATCGCATCGTCATCGCGCCGATGTGCCAGTATTCCGCCGAGGACGGCCGCATGACCGACTGGCACACCCAGCACCTCGGCCAGCTTGCCCAGTCGGGCGCCGCCATCCTGACGATCGAGGCAACCACCGTCCTGCCCGAGGGGCGCATCTCCTACGCCGACGTGGGCCTGTGGGACGACGCCACCGAGGCAGCCATGGGCAAAGTCCTGGAAAGCGTCCGCCGCTGGTCGAAAATGCCCATCGCCATCCAGCTTGCCCATGCCGGTCGCAAGGCCAGCACCGCCAAGCCATGGGACGGCGGCGCCCAGATCGCACCGGACGCAGCCAACGGCTGGCAGACGGTCTCTGCCTCCGACCTGCCCTTCCAGAAGCATGAGAACGCGCCGGTGGCGTTGGACAGCGCCGGGCTAGCCCGCGTCCGCACCGCCTTTGCCGAGGCCGCGCATCGCGCCGCACGGCTCGGGATCGACGCCATCCAGATCCATGCCGCGCACGGCTACCTGTTGCACCAATTCCTGTCGCCGCTCTCCAACACGCGCACGGACGAGTATGGCGGCAGCCTCGAGAACCGCATGCGCTTCCCGCTGGAAGTCTACGACGCGGTGCGCGCAGCCTTTCCTGCCGAGAAGCCGGTGACAGTGCGCCTCTCCGGCACCGACTGGGTAGAGGGTGGCTGGGACATCGAGCAGACCGTCGCCTTCTCCAGGGCTCTGGAAGCGCGCGGCGCGGCTGCGATCCACGTCTCCAGCGGCGGGCTGCACATCGAGCAGAAGATTCCCGTCGGCCCCAACTATCAGGTGCCGCTGGCAAGGGCGGTGAAGCAGGCGGTGTCGATACCGGTGATCGCCGTGGGCCTCATCACCGAACCGGAGCAAGCCGAAGCCATCATCGCAACCGGCGATGCCGACATGATCGGGCTTGCGCGTACCGTGCTCTACGACCCGCGCTGGCCGTGGCATGCCGCAGCGGCGCTGGGCGCAAAGATCGCCGTGGCGCCGCAGTTCCTGCGCAGCCAGCCGCGCGCCTACAAGGACCTGTTCGTCAGCGCCTGACAAACAGCGTGTCGCCGCCCGCCCGCTTCGCCACGACGAAGCCCGGCGGCGGCGGCAGGTCGACCGGAATCCCGCCCGAAACCCAGACCGCGTCGAAACCATCCGCACGCATGCCCGCAATCTTTACGTTCATCGCGGCAAGGTCCGGCCGGTTTTGAGGGCAAAGCGGCGCCACGTCCTGCGTCCCACCGGACCAGCGCTGCGCGAGGAGCGGGTCGCGGACGGTCATCAGCTTGGCATTGTCGACCATAAACAGCGTGTTGACGTAGACATCCCTGCGCGTGAGCGCATAGCTGCCCAGCTTCTCGTCCGGCACCAGACGCCAGGGAAAACCGCAATCCGGCGCCGCCCAGAGATAGCCGACGCGCCCTCCGCGCGGCACGGCGCCGAGCAGCGTCAGGCGTTGTTCGAGGACGTGGCCATGGCGCACCCAATCCCGGGTCACTGTCCCCACGCGCACGCAGAACAACGCGATTCCCGCCATCACGATCAGGCGCTCCCGTTCGGGACGGGCGCTCGGCGTGATCGCCAGCACGAGGGCCAGCAGCGCGATAGGCGCGGTACGCAAGTCCGTGCCCCATGCATTGAGGATCGTCGTGGGGGCCGCGACCGCCGCGAAGGCGAGCAGCACCCCGCTGACGAGCAACCTCCGCTCCAGCCTGCGCCCCGACGCCCACAGCAAGGCAACCCCACTGACGCAGGCCAGCGCCGCCAGCAAACCGATATCCACCAGCTTGTCCGTGCCTCGCAGCACGCTGGCGAAGACCACGATCTTGGTGTTAACGAAGTCGACGTAGGCCGGGCCGCTCCCGTGCCCCGCCGCCTCGGAACGCCAGAGCAGCAGCGGCACGACCGGCACCAGCAGAACGAGATTGCGCCGCATCGCCGGCCACACTTCGCGCCAGCTTCCGAGCTTCCCCAACTCGTTGCCCGCCGCGAGGATAAGCAGGACCACCCAACTCGCCATATGCGCCGTCCACACGACCAGCGCCGCAACTGCCAGAATCACCTGCTCGCGTCCGCTTTCGCGCGGCCGGGTGTACAGCCATGCCGCAACCAGCAAGGCCAGACCGATGCCCATGCAGTAATTGAGAAAACCCCACATCCATGCCTGATGCATGGCGAAAGGCAGTGCAACGAAAGCGCTTGCGCTCACTCGCCCATGCGCGGCGCGGGAAAGCTGGAACAGGCCCATGACCGTCAGCGGCGCCAGCAAGGCTCCAACCACCAGCGTCGCACGCTCGCTGCCCAGCAGGGGCGCCAGCAGCACCGAAGGCAGATCGGCACCGAGGTTGGCGATCCACTGCCAATGTACCGCAAATATCCTGCTCAGCGCAGGATCGGCCGTGATGTTGGCCAGAACGTGATGCCGTGCCATGTGCGACGGCATGTCGACGAAACCCGGCACCGGCGCCAGCAGCACCGGCAGGAAAGCCAGCGCCACCATCGCAGGCATGAGCATCCGCCAGCGCGGGATCGGGGTGCGGTCGTCGAGTTTCGGCATCGGCATCATCTAGCGCCACGAGGGTTAAGATCGCCCCAATCGCCCACGCAAACGAAAACCCCCGGAACCATCGGTCCCGGGGGCCTCTCGTTATTCGTAACTGATCGGATCAGCGCAGCGAGACGACGTTGTCCGAAACGCGCGGGTCCTTCCGGCCGGTGTAGAGGCTGGCCATCGGCTCGTCCTGGGCCAGGACGACCTCACCGCCGCCGAAGCCGTTGAACGCCGTGCGCATGGCGGCACCATAGGCGCCCAGCATGCCGACCTCGATCCAATCGCCCGCCTTGATGTCGGCGGGGAGCAGGAAGGGGCCTTCCATGAAGTCGGCATCGTCGCAGGTCGGGCCGTAGAAGGAGAACTCCTTCAGCTCCGACGAACGCTCGCCGTCCCCATTCTTGTCGATGCGGCCGATGGCCTTGACCGGGAAGCGCCACGCGACGTGCGCCGCATCGTAGAGCGCGCCATAAGCACCGTCGTTGATGTACAGTTCGTCACCGCGACGCTTCTCGACCTTGACGATCAGCGAGTTGTACTCGGCTGACAGCGCGCGGCCGGGCTCGCACCACAGCTCTGCGTTGTAGGCGATCGGCAGCGCCTCGAAGTGACGATGGATGATCGCGAAGTAGTCCTCGAGCGGCGGCGGTTCCATGCCCGGGTACGACGAGGGGAAGCCCCCGCCGACGTCGACCATGTCGATGACCACGCCAGCGGCCGCAATGGCCGCACGGGCGCGCTCGAGCGCCTGCACATAGGCGAACGGCGTCATCGCCTGCGAACCGACGTGGAAGCACACGCCCAGCCAGTCGGCGACCTGACGGGTGGCCTGCAGCAGTTCGCCCGCATCGGCGACGTCGATGCCGAACTTCGACGCGAGGCTCAGTTCCGAATACTCGGACGACACTCGCAGACGCACGCAGAGGCGCAGGTCGGTGGCGGTGTTGCCCTCGGCATCGGTGGTGGCTTCGACGATCTTCTCGACTTCCTCAAGGGTGTCGAGGCTGAAGGTACGCACGCCGTGCTGGAAGTAGGCTTCGCGGATCGCGCTGGCGGTCTTGACCGGGTGCATGAAGCACAGGGTCGCGTCCGGCAGGACGCCGCGCACCATGCGTACCTCGGTGATCGAGGCGACGTCGTAGTGCGTGATGCCATTGTCCCAGAGGATCTGGACGAGGTCGGGCGACGGGTTCGCCTTCACCGCATAGAGCGACTTGCCCGGAAACTTCGTGGCGAAGAATCGGGCAGCGCGCGCCGCAGCATGCGGGCGGTTCAGAATGACTGGTTCGTCAGGCGCGAGGGTGCGCGCTACGGCCGGTGCGTCGAGGAATGCGTGCAACTCAAGGGACCCCCAAACGGTGTGTTAACAGACAAGAGCTGCCTTGCGGTTTGGAAGTCCCCATGGGGCAGCGAGGGGCGGGATATAAGGCTCAGGACATGAATCGCAAGTGAAAAACGGGGACTTTCACAAAAACGTCATCTAGCCGGAAGAGGGCGCCGAACCGGGCGTACGATCTCAGGAAATTCCGTTTTTCTGCAGCGGTTTGCATTGATCCACTCCATTGCAGCGTGATGACACCCCAGTGACAGTCAGGCCGTCCGTGTCATCGTTTGCAACGCGGCAAGGCGTAGGATCGGTCCCGGACGATTCGCCTTAACGGGATTGGCTGCATCATGGGCACGACGGGTGGTTGCAGCTTCGCAGACACCCGCCCCTTTCATGCTTAACGCCCGCGTCAGGATACCTCCGGGGATCAGCTCAGACGGCTGCGGAAGTCCTCGTAATCGAACCGGCGGACGCATTCGAGCGCGTCGGTTTCCGAATCCCACAGCCAGATCGACGGCAACGGCACGCCGTTAAAGGTCGTCGTCTTGACCATCGAGTAATGCGCCTGGTCGAGGAACGCGAAGCGCTGTCCGGCTTCGGGATCGGCCGGCAGCACATAGTCGCCGATCACGTCGCCCGCGAGACACGACGGGCCGCCGAGGCGTATGGCCTCGGCTTCATCCTCGCCGCGTTCGCCAAGCATGGCGGGGCGATACGGCGCCTCGATCACGTCGGGCATGTGGCACGTGGCGGAAATGTCGACGATCGCCACCGGCATGCCGTTCCAGCCCACATCGAGCACGGTACCCACGAGAATCCCGGCGTCCAGCGCAACCGCCTCGCCAGGTTCGATGTAGATTTCGGCGCCGGTATCCTCGGCCATGTCGGCCAGGAATTCGATCAGTTCCTCGCGCTGGTAATCCGCGCGGGTGACGTGGTGGCCGCCGCCGATGTTGATCCACTTGATCTGGCCGAAGAACGGTTCGAGGAAGTCGAAAACCTTGTCCCACGTCCGCTTGAGCGGCTCGAAGTCCTGCTCGCACAAGTTGTGGAAGTGGATGCCGTCGATCAGGCCGACATGGTCCTCGGTAAGCTGGTCGATCGGGAAGCCAAGGCGCGAATGCGGCGCGCTCGGATCGTACTTGGGGACTTCGCCTTCGGGGTGCAGCGGGTTGACGCGTAGGCCGATGTCGAAGCTCTCTCCGCGCGCGCGGGCGCCTTCGATGAAGGGCCAGAAGCGCTCGATCTGGGCGGGCGAGTTGAAGATCACGTGATCGGAAAGGCGCAGGATCTCGTCCATGTCCTCCGCCTTGTAGGCCGCGCAGTACGTGGCGATCTCGCCGTCGTAGAATTCCGAGGCGAGGCGCGCTTCCCACAGGCCCGAGGTGCAGACGCCGTCGAGATACTCGCCCACGATCGGCGCGGTGGACCACATCGAGAAGGCCTTCAGCGCCGACAGCACCTTCGCGCCAGACTGTTCGCCGATGTCGCTCAGGATGCGCAGGTTCGACCGCAGCTTGGCGGCATCGATCACGAAGGCAGGACTGTCGACGCGCGACAGGTCGAAGTTCGCGAAAGCGCCCGGATCGCCGGCTCTGGTTTCCATGATGCTTAGTCCCAAGTCAGCCCAGCGGGCCTTTGAAAATGAACCACGCCCCTGCCCCGACAAGGCAGAAGCCGACGATCTCGTTCCAGCCCGGCTTCTGCCCGAACAGCGCCCAGGCCACGAGCACGAAGCCCAGCAGCGAGAACGCCTCCTGCATGACCTTGAGCTGGCCGAGCGAATAGGCGGAACTGCCGATCCGGTTGGCGGGAACGGCCAGACAGTATTCGAAGAAGGCGATGCCCCAACTCATCGCGATCGCCACCCACAGCGCCTTTCCGGGCACCTTGAGGTGGAGATACCACGCCGTATTCATGAACAGGTTGGAGCCCGCCAGCAAAGCCACGGGGGCGACGAAGGACCAGTTCATGCCGCTCAGTCGACGCAGATCGCATAGGCGGACTTGCCGCCCTTGATCTCCGCATAGCAGCCGAACAGGCGATCATCGGCCTGGCATTGCCCGGTCGCCGCCTTGTCCGGCGCTACCGAACCCGCGCTGCCCACGCACTTGCCCTCGCACTGCGCGGAATCGGTGCACTGCCTGCCCGCATCGGCATAGGCGTGCACGCACATCTCCATGCCGAGCATCCCGCGCCGCTGCACCGTGCCGCCGCCGGAGGTGCAGGCCGCCTTGTCCGCCGCGCTCATCTCGCGCGCATAGGACTGGTTGCCTGCAGGCTCGGCGGGACCGGTCGGCGCCGTGGGCGTGACCGGCCCGGGTTGGGGCGCGGCGGCGGGGGTGCAGCCACCCAGCGCCAGCGCGCCCAGCGCGGTCAGGAACAGGAGGCGCGAGCGGCCGCCCATCAGAACGGAAGCGGCTCGGACAGTTCCTCGACGGTCCACGGCAGGCCGTGCTTGTTGAGCATGTCCATGAAGGGATCGGGATCGAACTGCTCCATGTTGAACACGCCCTCACCCGACCATGCGCCCGTCACGACCATGGCCGCGCCGATCATCGCGGGTACGCCGGTCGTGTAGCTGACGGCCTGGTTACCGGTCTCGGCATAGGCGTCTTCGTGGTCGCAGATGTTCTTGATGTAGAACGTCTTTTCGCCCGAACCGTCGAGCGCTTCGCCGGTCGCGATGTCGCCGATGTTGGTCTTGCCCTTGGTCGTGGGGCCAAGCGATGCAGGCTCGGGAAGGACCGCCTTCAGGAACTGCAGCGGCACGATTTCCACACCGTTGTAGATCACCGGGTCGATGCGGGTCATGCCCACGTTCTGCAGCACGGTGAGGTGCTGGATGTACGCATCGCCGAAGGTCATCCAGAAGCGGCCACGCTCCATTTCCGGCAGGAATTTCGCAAGGCTTTCAAGCTCTTCGTGGTACATCATGTACATGTTCTTGGGGCCGACGCCCTCGAAGTCGAAGCTCACCTTCTTGGCCATCGCCGGGGTCTCGACGAAGTCGCCGTTCTCCCAGTGGCGGGCCGGCGCGGTCACTTCGCGGATGTTGATCTCCGGGTTGAAGTTCGTCGCGAAGGCCTGGCCGTGGTCGCCGCCGTTGCAGTCGAGGATGTCGAGCGTGCGGATGGTCTTCAGCTTGTGCTTCTTGAGCCACATCGCGAAGACGCTGGTGACGCCCGGGTCGAAGCCCGAACCGAGCAGCGCCATCAGGCCCGCTTCCTTGAAGCGCTCCTGGTAGGCCCACTGCCAGTGGTACTCGAACTTGGCCACGTCCTTGGGCTCGTAGTTCGCGGTGTCCACGTAGTGCGTGCCGGTCGCAAGGCAGGCATCCATGATCGCAAGGTCTTGATAAGGCAGGGCAAGATTAACCACCAGCTTCGGACCGATCTCGCGGATCAGGGCCGAGGTCGCCGCCACGTCGTCGGCGTCGATGGCGTAAGTGCCGATCGTCACGCCGGTGCGCGCCTTGACCGATTCCGCGATCGCCTCGCACTTCGAGACCGTGCGGCTGGCGAGGTGAATGTCCGAGAAGATATCGGGATTCATCGCCATCTTGTGGACCGCGACCGATCCAACGCCGCCCGCACCGATCACCAGAACCTTGCTCATCAACCTGTCTCCAATGCGCCTTGCCGATTGAACGAGGCCAATCGAAAGCGGGCCATATAGGGCCGTTCTGTGACAACTCAACTGTCCGGCACCCAAGGTGCACATAACGGCACCCAAAGGCACCCTAACGGCACACAACGCAACCGCAAACGCCGCACAGGCCGCCCCGAAGTGTCATAAACCGCCTTCAACCCGTCATCACCCGGTCACCCCACGGTGTCATCCGCGCCGCATCCCTTCGCAGGAGCCAGTGCCATGACCAGCCCTCTTTCCGGCAACCGTTCAAATCTCATCGAGAACGCGGTCGTCCGCGACGAAGCATCGCGCAAGAGCAAGCTGCTCGACAAGGCGTTCGCCATGGCCTTCAAGGGCCTCGTCTACGCACAGATCTGGGAGGACCCGGTCGCCGACATGGCGGCGATGGAGATCACGCCCGACAGCCGCATCATCACCATCGCCAGCGGCGGCTGCAACGCGCTGTCGTATCTGACCGCGGACCCGGCGGGCATCACCGTGGTGGACCTCAACACCGCGCACATCGCGCTCAACAACCTGAAGCACGCCGCCGTGCGCCACCTCAGCCATGTCGAAGTGCGCCGCTTCATCGCCGAGGCCGACCGTGCCGAGAACGTCGCCCTCTACCGCGAGAAGCTGGCCCCGCACCTCGACGAGGCGACGCGCCGCTACTGGGAAGGCCGCGACCTCGTCGGCCGCCGCCGCATTGGGGCCTTCACGCGCGGCGTCTACCGCCATGGCCTCCTCGGCGGCTTCATCGGCGCAGCGCACGTCATCGCGAAACTGCACAAGGTGAACCCCGCCGAAATCCTCGACGCTGCATCGATGGAAGAACAGCGCCGCATCTTCGACGAGCGCTTCGCCCCGGTGTTCGAACGCCGCTTCGTGCGCTGGCTGACCAAGCACCCCGCCTCGCTGTTCGGCCTCGGCATCCCCCCTGCGCAGTACGACGCGCTGGCGGGCGGCCAGTCGATGGCGGACGTGCTGCGCGGCCGGCTGGAGAAGCTGGCCTGCCACTTCCCGGTCAACGATAACTACTTTGCATGGCAGGCGTTCTCGCGCGGGTACGGCAAGGGCACAGAGGCCCCCCTGCCCCCGTACCTGCAGGAAGCCAACCTGCCGCTGGTCCGCGACCGGCTCGACCGGCTGGACCTGCGCCACGCCAACTTCACCCATGTCCTCGCCGCAGCGGACGACGCCAGCTACGATCGCTACGTCCTACTCGACGCGCAGGACTGGATGACCGACGCGCAGCTTACCGAACTGTGGACCGAGATCACCCGCACCGCCAAGCCCGGCGCCCGCGTGCTGTTCCGCACCGCTGCCGAACCCTCGCTCCTTCCCGGCCGCGTGCCCGATGCCATCCTCGACCGCTGGGACTACCGCGTCGAGCAGTCGCAGACGGCGACGCTGGCCGACCGCTCGTCGATCTACGGCGGCGTCCACCTTTACGTGTTCAAGGGCTGAGCCCGCATGGCAACTCTCGCCCCCGACCACGCCGCGCTGATGGATCGCATCTACCGCTGGCAGCGCCCGATCTACGACCTGACCCGCAAATACTACCTATTCGGCCGCGACCGCCTGATCGACGAACTCGACGCCAAGCCCGGCATGGCGGTGCTGGAGATCGGCTGCGGCACCGGCCGCAATCTCGCGCATGTCGGCAGAACGTGGCGCGGGGTGAAGCTGTTCGGCCTCGACATCTCCAGCGAGATGCTGCGCGCCGCGCGCAAGACGCTGGGCACGAACGGCACACTGGCGCTGGGCGACGCCACCCGCTTCGACGCCGCCGCGCTGCTGGGCCGCGAAGGCTTCGAGCGCGTGATGCTATCCTACGCCGTCTCGATGATCCCGGACTGGCAGGCCGCGCTTGCACAGGCCGCCGCGACGCTTGCTCCGCGCGGACGGCTGCACGTCGTGGACTTCGGCGACTGCTCCGGCCTGCCCGGCCCCTTGCGCAAGCTGCTGCTCGGCTGGCTGGCTCGCTTCCACGTCACGCCCCGGCTGGACCTTGCCGACGTGGCGGGCCGCGTCGCGCATGAGCAGGGGTTGGAACTGGAGGTTTGGCGCGGGCCTCTCGGATATTACCAGATGGTGCGACTTTCGCGGACCTGAAGGCTGAAAGGGAAAAGAGAGGGCCATTGCCCTCGCGCTCCCGGAACTGGCCACGCTGAGCACGCAGCTTTTTTCGCTGACTGTAACCAAAGAGTCATACTGCAGAATACTTACAGACATTAAACTGTCACAATTGAGTCATAGTCGGCGCACTCCATTCGGGAGGGAGATAACCAATGCGCTCGATCATCCATGGCCTATGCACGCTCGCGGTGGTCTTCATCGCCGCGCCCGCCTGCGCATCGGAGGATGAGCAGCTTTGGCTGGGCAGCACCGCGACGGTAAAGCTAGGCGACAAGTGGCGCTTTTCACAGGAAGTGATCGGGCGCTTCAGCGACGATCGCGACGGGCTCTACGAAGTCGAATCGAACTCCCTGATCGGCTACAGGGTGGCCGACAAGGTGACCGTGTGGGTCGGCTATACCCACGATCCGAACTATGAAGCCGGCCATTTCTCGGTGATGGAACACCGCGGCCGCCAGCAGGTGACCTTCGATAATATCGTGAAGATCGGCCCCGGGCAGCTGAGCGCCCGCCTGCGCGTCGAGGAACGCTGGCGCGAAGGCATCGGCGGCACCGCCTACCGGCTGCGCCCTTACGTCAAATATGTCCTGCCCTTCCGCAAGGACAGCAAGACCGCGCTGGTACTCAGCCACGAGAGCTTCATCGACCTCAACGAAACGAACTTCCAGCGCGTCCAGGGCGAGGAGCGTATGCGCAACATGATCGCCGTGACGACCCCGCTGGCGAAGAATGTGAACCTCGAGGTCGGCTATCTCCACCAGCATGGCTTCCGGCCCGATGCCGACGACAGCAACGACAATGTCGCCTCGGTTTCACTGGGGTTCAATTTCTGAAACGGGAGACGTGATGGAAAGATGCCGCCTTATCCTCCCTGTTCCGCAGGAATGGGGAGGTGGCAGCCCACAGGGCTGACGGAGGGGTTTCTCCCCCTCCACCACCCGCTACGCGTGCGGTCCCCCTCCCCATTCCTGCGGA
>NZ_BAAILP010000060.1:50515-55388 GCF_054589055.1 Novosphingobium sp. 11B
CGCCATGACCCAGCGCACGCCCACGCCCGAAGGCATCGCCCTCGCCGCCCGCAAAGTGGCCGAAATCCTGCCCCGCACGCCGCTGCTCCCGCTCGAGGTTGATAGCCGAACGATCTGGTGCAAGGCCGAGAGCCTGCAGCCGGTCGGAGCCTTCAAGATCCGCGGCGCCTGGCACCGTCTGTCCGCGCTGAACGACGAGGAACGCGCATGCGGCGTCGTCGGCGTCTCCAGCGGCAATCACGCGCAGGGCGTCGCCTGGGCCGCGCGGCGTCTCGGCATCAGGGCGGCGATCGTCATGCCGGTGGACGCGCCCGAGGTGAAACTGGCCAACACCCGCGCGCTCGGCGCCGAAGTCGTGCTCTACGACCGCCCCGGCGGCGAGGACCGCGACGAAGCCTCGCAAGCCCTCTGCGCCGAGCGCGGCGCCACGCTGGTCCACGCCTATGCCGACCCGTGGGTGATCGAGGGACAGGGCAGCACGGGCCTCGAGATCGCGGCGCAACTGGCCGAGCAGGGCCTTGCCGGGCCGGACCTGATCGTCGCGCCTTGCGGCGGCGGCGGGCTGACGGCGGGGCTCGCCCTCGCCTGCCCCGATGCGCGGATCGTGCCGGTGGAGCCCGAAGGCTGGGACGACGTGTGCCGCAGCCTCGCCGCCGGAACCATCGTGCCGGTCGGCCCCGATGCGCCGCCCACCGCCTGCGACGCGCTGCAGACGCACGCCACCTGGCCAATCAACTTTGCTATTCTCAAGGAACGCTGCCCGTTCGGCCTGGTGGCGACGCCTGCCGAAGTCCGCGCGGCCCAGCGTCTCGCCTTCGCGAAGCTGCGCCTCGTCCTCGAACCGGGCGGCGCGGCGGCGCTGGCGGCGGTGCTGGCGGGCAAGGTGGAGTTGGGGGAGCGCAGCGCCGTCATCCTCTCGGGCGGAAATACCGATGCGGCGGCCTTCGCCAGAGTCTTTTCGTCCCGGGATTGAACGCCTGCTGCCGCAAACTCCCGATGGAACCGGCAACGATTGCGCGATATATTCTCGATACAAGGATAAGAAACTTCGGGAGTATAGCCATGGAAAAGGGAATGCCCGTCCCTGCCTTGAAGCCGTTCAAGATCGTCTTCATCGGCGTGGAACTGTTCTTCATCGGCATCACGCTGGCGGCGCTGGCGGACGTCGTTCTCGGCGAAAACTGGGGACTGGGCTGGAGCGTGTTCTTCATAGGATTCATCGCCAGTGCCTGGGGCGCCGTCGCCTATCCGGTGTTCTGCGGGTGCTGCGGCTGGAACCGCAGCTGAACGCCTGCTAGTACGGTGTCATGGATTTCGACGACCAGCTGCGCCGCTACTTCGCCACCGAAGACCTCTCCACCGTCACCCCCGCCGCAATCGAGGCCGGGGTGGAGCGGATGAAGGTCGATTTCGGCATGGAGCAGGACAAGGGCCGCCGCTTCGCGCTCTGGACCTTCATGTACATCCTCGGCTCCGCGCCCGACCTTGACGTTGCCTTCAAGACCGAGGACGAACGCAACGCCGCGCGCGATTTCATGGACATGATGGCGCAGATGGGCGCGGATTAAACGCGCTCGAAGTAGCTTGCCAGTTCCACGTGGGTCGACCAGCGGAACTGGCCGACCGGACGCAGTTCCACCAGCCGGAAGCCCGCTTCGACCAGCCGCGCCGCATCGCGCGACCAGCTTGACGGGTTGCAGCTGACATAGACCACGCGGCCAACGGTGGAAGCGGCAATGCAGTCCACCTGCTCGCGCGCGCCGGCACGCGGCGGGTCGAGCACGACGGCGGCGAAGCGGCTCAGTTCGTCGGGCTGCAGCGGATTGCGGAACAAGTCGCGGTGGACGCTGAACACCGGCAGCTGCGCGCGGTCGGCGCCCGCCTTGCAGGCATAGTGCACGTCGCGCGCGGCTTCGGCTGCCAGCACCTTGGTTTCCGGCCCGGCCAGCGCGAAGGCGAACGTGCCCAGCCCCGAGAACAGGTCCGCCACCGTCGGCGCCCCAGCCAGCCATTCACGCGCGGCGCTCACCAGTGCCTCCTCGCCGTCGAGCGTCGCCTGCAGGAATGTGCCCGGGGGAAACGGCACTTTGACGCCGCCGAGCGTCACCGTGACGGGCACCGGCTCCCACACCGTCTCGAAGCCATAGCCGCCGTCCATGGTCAAGCGCGCCAGCTTGTGCTCGCGCGCGAAATCCAGCATCGCCTCGGTGGCCGCAAGGCCCTCGGCGGTGAGGCCCTTGACGCCGAGGTCGATGCCCTGGTCCACCAGCGTCATCTCGATGTCGGCGGCCATGCGCGCCTGCACCTTGCCAGGCGCGGGCCTGCCATGGCGCCCCTTCTTGACGGGCGCGGCCTTGCCCATGGTGATGAGCAGCTTGCGCAGCGGCCCCAGCAACGCGACGATCTCGGGCACGAGGACGTGGCATTCCTGCACTTCGACGAGCCGGTGCGACTTCGCCTCGCGGAAGCCGATCACCACGCGCCCGCCCGAGCTTTCCGCGCGCAGCGAGGCCCGGCGGCGCGACGACGGCGGCGAGAGATGCGGCGCGGCGAGCGCCTGCGTCCCCAATTCCTGCGAGGCGGCGGCATTGGCCACCCGCGCCTCGACGAAGGCCGTCAGGCTTTCTTCGTCGAGCTGCTGCAGCTGGCACCCGCCGCAGTGGCCGAAGTGCCGACAAGTCGGCTCGACATGATGCGGCCCCCATTCGAGCGTGTCGTCGATGCGCAGCTTGTCGCCGGGCGCGGCGCCCCAGGCGAAACGGCCGGACGCGGTGACGCCGTCGCCCTTGGAGGCGATGCGCAGGATCTCTTCGGATTCGGTCATGGTCGCGCGCCTATGCTCTCGCTTGGCGCGACTCGCAAGTTACAGGCACGCCGCAAGCGCCAGCGGCACCGCCTCGGCCAGTTGCCCCGCCGTGAACGCAGGCGGGCAAAGCCGCGCCGCCTCGCCGTGTAGCCAGACGCCCTCGCAGGCAGCGTCGAACGGCTCGATCCCTGTAGCGAGACGGCTGGCAATCACCCCCGCCAGCACATCTCCGGTGCCCGCAGTTGAGAGCCACGAGCTTGCCCGCACCGCGCAGGCGAGCCTGCCGTCGGGCGCGGCGATCACCGTATCCGGCCCCTTGGCCACGACCACCATCCCGCTCGCCTCCGCCAGCGCGAGAGCACGCTCGGGCCGCGTCCCCGCACCGTCGAGATCGAAAGCCCGCTCCAGCGCGACGAGTTCGCCTTCGTGCGGCGTGGCGATGACGGAGGCCTCGCGCCCTGCGAGGTGACGCGGCGCCAGCAGAACCAGCGCATCGGCATCGACCACCACCGGCACCCCATCCGCCAGAGCCACCGCCAGCCGTTCGCGCGCGGTCGCATCGCGCCCCAGGCCCGGGCCGACCAGCACCGCCGTGTTGCGATCGTCGGCCAACACCTCGCTCAGCGCACCCTGATCGACGACGAGGTCGGCAGGCACATTGCGCTTGCTCTCGGCGAAGAGCTTCACGTAGCCCGCCCCTGCCCGCTGCGCCGCGATTCCTGCGAGCACCGCCGCGCCGGGCATCGCCCCGCCGACGACCGCCAGCAGCCCGCGCCGGTACTTGTGCGCATCCGCCGCCGGAGCGCGCAACTGCGGTCGCGCGACTGCGAGGGCAGCGCCCCGCACCGCGTCGACGCCGATCGGCACGCGCTGGAGCCGCCCCATCCGGGCGCTAGAAGGCATCAGGAAATGCGCGAATTTCCATGCGCCGAGCGCGATGGTCAGGTCGTAGGCGGGCAAACCCTCACCCAGCAGCATGCCCGAATCGGACTGTACCCCACTCGGCATGTCCACCGCCACACAGCGCGGATGCGTTTCGGCCAGCCGCGTGAGCAAGGCGAGGTGCTCCTGAGACAACGGCCGCGTCAGTCCGGTGCCGAAAAGGCAATCGACCAGCACTTCGCCCTTCGCCTCGGAATCGGTCTCGACCACGTCTCCGCCGAACAGGGCGCGCGCCTTGTGGCAGGCGCCGGTGGCAGGCTCGGCCGCCGCGACGACGACGGCATGGCCACCCCGCTCGCGAATGGCCTCGGCAATGACGTAGCCGTCGCCGCCGTTGTTGCCCGGGCCGCAGAGCACCGTCACCTTGTGCCGCCCCGCCATGCGCCAGATCCATTCGGCAGCGCCACGCCCCGCCACCTGCATCAGCGCATCGACGCTGGTGCCCGCGTCGATCAACGCCTGCTCCGCCGCACGCATCTGCGCGGCCGTAAGAATCTGCCTATCGCGGGGCATCGTGCTTCACCGTCGCGGGAAAGAGGTAGCGATCGGTGCCCACGGTAACGTCGAGCCGGTCGCCGGCAAGGCGCACCTTCGGCGGCGTGGCGCTGTCCTTGGTGGTCACTCCCGCACCGCCCTTCGCGACCGCGAACCGGC
The DNA here is from genome assembly GCF_054589055.1 of Novosphingobium sp. 11B. NCBI lineage: Bacteria > Pseudomonadati > Pseudomonadota > Alphaproteobacteria > Sphingomonadales > Sphingomonadaceae > Novosphingobium > Novosphingobium sp. 11B. The sequence continues at coordinate 54,918 of NZ_BAAILP010000060.1, forward strand.
GATAACCACCATCGGGATGGTGCACGACAAGCGTGAGCGCACCGTCCTTCTCGACCCGCTCCACCGAGCAGGCGGGCTTGAGTTCGGGCTCTCCTCCCACGGCGCAGTCGATGTGCTCGAGCGCTACGGCAACGGGAGCGGGCTCGTCACTGCGCGAGCAGGCGGCGAGAAGGAGGACGGCACAGGCCAGCGGCGGGAGCTTGGCGATCATGGCATAAATCATAACGCCCGAAACGCTCGGGGCAATGTCAGGCTGCGAGATCACCACATCGTCATTGCACAGCCGGCTCAGACATCCCGAACAAGCTCCCTGGCAAGCCCTTTCGTCCGCCATCCTCAATGCTGAGCCGAAACCGGCCTTTCCGGATGCGCCCCGTTGCGGGCCTTGTTGCATCCTCCCTGTTGCGAAGCAATGGGGAGGGGGACCGCTCGCGCAGCGAGTGGTGGAGGGGGGAAACCCCTCCGTCAGCC
>NZ_BAAILP010000060.1:55575-59265 GCF_054589055.1 Novosphingobium sp. 11B
CAAACGGTCCAACCCCAAAATGTCCCCGCGCACCAGGCACGGGGCGCCGCGACCTCAGCCCCGCTTGAGCTGCGTCACGTCGCGCACCGCGCCCTTCGAGGCGCTGGTGGTCATCGCCGCGTAAGCCTGTAGCGCCGCCGAAACCTTGCGCGGGCGCGGGTGCACCGGCGACCATGCATCGGCGCCGCGCGCCTCCTGCTGCGAACGGCGGTGCGCCATGACCTCGTCCGAGATCATCAGGTTGATGGTGCGGCCGGGGATGTCGATCTCGATCGTGTCGCCGTTCTCGACCAGCCCGATCTCGCCGCCTTCCGCCGCTTCGGGCGAGGCGTGGCCGATCGAGAGGCCCGAAGTGCCGCCCGAGAAGCGCCCGTCCGTCAGCAGCGCACACGCCTTCCCAAGTCCCTTCGACTTGAGGTAGCTGGTGGGGTAGAGCATTTCCTGCATGCCCGGCCCGCCGCGCGGTCCTTCGTAGCGGATGACCACGACGGTTTCCGCCACGACTTCGCCGCCAAGAATGCCCGCGACCGCTGCGTCCTGCGATTCGTAGACGCGCGCGGTGCCGGTGAACTTGAGGATGCTGTCGTCCACGCCCGCCGTCTTCACGATGCAGCCGTCGCGCGCGATGTTACCGTAGAGCACCGCGATGCCGCCGTCCTGGCTGAAGGCGTGCTCCTTGGAGCGGATGACGCCGTTCTCGCGGTCGAGGTCGAGTTCCTTCCAGCGCGCCGACTGGCTGAAGGCGGTCTGCGTCGGCACGCCGCCGGGCGCGGCCTTGTAGAATTCCTGGACCGAAGCCTCGGTCGTACGGCTGGTGTCCCAGCGCTCGATCGCCTCGCCCAGCGTGCGGGTGTGGACGGTCGGCAGGTCGGTGTGCAGCAGGCCCGCCCGCTCCAGCTGGCCGAGGATCGCGTAGATGCCGCCGGCGCGGTGGACGTCCTCCATGTGGACGTCGGCCTTGGCCGGAGCGACCTTCGACAGGCACGGAACCTGACGGCTCAGGCGGTCGATGTCGGCCATGGTGAAGTCCACGCCCGCCTCGTGCGCGGCAGCCAGCAGGTGCAGCACGGTGTTGGTCGAGCCGCCCATCGCAATGTCGAGGCTCATGGCGTTCTCGAACGCCTCGAAGCTGGCGATGTTGCGCGGCAGCACGGAGGCATCGTCCTGCTCATAATAGCGCTGGCACATGTCCACCGCGACGCGGCCCGCCTCCAGGAACAGGCGCTCGCGGTCCGAGTGAGTCGCCAGCGTCGAACCGTTGCCCGGCAGCGACAGGCCCAGCGCTTCGGTCAGGCAGTTCATCGAATTCGCAGTGAACATGCCCGAGCACGAGCCGCAGGTCGGGCAGGCCGAGCGCTCGATCGTCTTCACTTCCTCGTCGGTGTAGCTCTCGTCGGCGGCGGCGACCATCGCGTCGACCAGATCGAGCGCATGTTCCTTGCCGCGCAGCACGACCTTGCCCGCCTCCATCGGCCCGCCCGAAACGAACACGGCGGGGATGTTGAGGCGCATCGCGGCCATCAGCATGCCCGGCGTGATCTTGTCGCAGTTGGAGATGCAGACCATCGCGTCGGCGCAGTGGGCGTTGACCATGTACTCGACGCTGTCGGCGATGAGGTCGCGGCTGGGCAGCGAATAGAGCATGCCGTCATGGCCCATGGCGATGCCGTCATCGACCGCGATGGTGTTGAATTCCTTGGCAACGCCGCCCGCCGCCTCGATCTCGCGCGCGACCAACTGGCCCAAATCCTTGAGGTGGACATGGCCGGGGACGAACTGGGTGAACGAGTTCACCACCGCGACGATCGGCTTGCCGAAGTCCACGTCCTTCATACCCGTCGCGCGCCAGAGCCCGCGCGCACCCGCCATGTTGCGGCCGTGAGTGGAGGTGCGTGAACGAAGGGCGGGCATTGTCGGAACTCCAGCAGTCATGGGCGCGGGTTTTCGCGCTGTGTTGGAGCCGCCCCTACACGGTGATTGATTTCAATTCAACGTGAGTTTTTGCAATTATATTTCTTCGAACATTCGTCATCCCAGCGAAGGCTGGGATGACGGGAGTTGGCCGACTACCGCCGCGCAGAGCCGCGTCATCACGTCGGCCCACTCCGCCTGTCCCGCTTCCTCGGCGATGAGGTCCTGCCGGATCTCGATGCTGAGATAAGGCAGCCCGTTAGGCTCGGCATGGCGGTTCATCGATGCGTTGAGCAGCTTGCCCGAATACGGCTCCTGATCGCCGGTGACAAAGCCCTGCGCCTCCAGCCAAGGGATCGCGATACGCGCGGCGCGCTCGTCCTTGTTGTAAAGCACGCCGACCTGCCATGGGCGCGGCTTGGTGCACGTCGCGAGGCCCGGCGTGAAGCTGTGCAGCGACAGGATCAGCGCCGGGGGCGTCTCCCGCAACTGCGCCGCGAGTGCGTGGTGGTAGGGATCGAACAGACGGTCCACCCGCGCCTGCCGCTCCTCTGCGGTGAGGACGTTGCCGGGGATGACATGGCCGTCGCTGATCTCGGGCATCATGCCGGGGACGTCGTGCCTGCGGTTGAAGTCGCAGACGAGGCGGCTGACGTTGCCGAGCCATGCGGCGGTTCCGGCTTGCACCATGCGTTCGGCGATGGCGGCGACGCCGATGTCGATGGCGATATGCTCGTCGAGCAGCGCGTCCTCTATGCCGAGGTCGATGTCATCCGGCACGCGGTTGGAGGCATGGTCCGATACGACCAGAACGCCGCCCGAAACGGGCGTGCCGAGCAGGCGGTGGTATTCGGTTTCCAAGTCTGCCTCCGAAGGTTGCGCGCCGCGACCTTACCTCAGTTTGCCCGCCATTTTCCACCAGTGGGGTTGAGTTTCGGCCAGCTTATCCCACGCCGCCTGCAATTGGGCCTCGCTGTCGTAGAGCGCGAAGCATGTTGCGCCCGAGCCCGACATGCGGGCGAGGAACGGCTGCGTTTCGCGCAAAGCCGCCAGAACATCGGCCACGACGGGGCAGATCGCGATGGCCGGAGCTTCGAGGTCGTTGCGGCCTTCCAGTGCAATCCGGCGGACGGAGCCGGTAGGCATCTCGCCGCGATCGATGCCGTCCCAGGCCTTGAACACCGGCCCGGTAGGCACGCCCACGCGCGGGTTTACGAGCAGGACCGGCGTGCCGGTGAGGTCACTCTCGACGGGCTGGAGATCGGTGCCGGTGCCGGTGCCGATGCAGGTGGTGGACAGGACGCAGGCGGGCACGTCGGCGCCCAGCCTCGCAGCGCGCGTCTGCCAGTCGCCTGGAAGGCCCGCGCTGCGCTCCACCATGCGGAACACCGCGCCTGCATCCGCCGATCCGCCGCCGAGACCCGCCGCGACGGGAAGGCGCTTTTCGAGATCGACGGCCCAGCCTTTGCCATGAGGCAAGGTGGACAGCGCCTTGGCGACGATGTTGCCGAACGGGTCGTCGATCTTGGCGGCGAACTCGCCATGGGTGGAGAGGCTGTCGGCGTCGGCGGGGGAGCCGCTCAGCCGGTCGCCGTCATCGACGAAGGCGAACAGCGTTTCGAGTTCGTGATACCCGTCCTCACGGCGACGACGAACATGCAGCGCGAGGTTGATCTTGGCATAGGCGGTTTCGGTCAGCATCGCCCCTTCCATGGCGCGGCGGGGGGCAGGAGGCAAGGGATGCTACGCCCCGTCGTCCCGGACTTGATCCGGGACGAC